>CAISRC010000110.1 GCA_903887845.1 uncultured Chlorobiaceae bacterium | reverse complement strand
CTTTTGAACCCTAACCGTAATCCAACGCTGAGTCGCGATCAGATTGAGCAGGAGCTTTGCAGGTATCTCGGTGTTCAAAAAGTTCTGTGGCTTGGCGATGGCATTGTCGGGGATGATACGGACGGCCATGTTGACGATATGGCTCGTTTTGTTAATGAAACGACCGTTGTGATTGCCGTTGAGGACGATCCTGACGATGAGAATTATGAGGCATTACAGGAAAATTACAGAAGGCTGCAACATTACACGGATCTTGAAGGCAATGCGCTCAACGTGGTGCGACTGCCCATGCCCGCGCCGGTTTTTCATAATGGATCTCGTCTGCCAGCGAGTTACGCAAACTTCTATATCGCCAACACGATAGTCCTTGTGCCAACCTATCGTTGTTCACAAGACCAGGAGGCTATTCTGATTGTGCAGGAATTTTTCCCTGACAGGAAGGTCGTCGGTATCGATTGTACCGATATTGTCCTGGGTCTTGGCGCTCTTCACTGTTTAACGCATGAAGAGCCCGATGTGTAGAAATACAAAAAGCGGCCAATTGACCGCTTTTTGTCTCCCAAATTTATGACATTCAGGCAAGCAGTGCCGCAAGAGCCTTGCAGTTTTCGTCAACAATCGCTGCGGATTGCTGAAGAGCTTCAAGCTCTGCGCCGGAGAGATTGATTTCAAGAATCTGCTCAACACCGTCTTTGCCAAGTTTGATTGGAACACCGCAGAAGACGTTGTCAATACCATACTGACCCTCAAGCAGGGTTGTGCAAGGGATAATACGTTTGCGGTCTTTAACGATAGCTTCAATCATCTCAACTGCCGAAGCGGCCGGTGCATAAAATGCGGAGCCGGTTTTCAGATAGTTGACAATTTCAATGCCGCCATTTCTGGTGCGTGCGACAAGTTCATCAATTTTTTCCTGTGGCAGCAGCTCCGTCAGCGGGATGCCTGCAACGTTGGTATATTTGACCACCGGTACCATTGAATCGCCGTGTCCGCCAAGTACCAGTGCACTGATGTCCTGCATGGAAATATTGAGCGCTTCAGCAATAAAGCTTTTGAAACGTGCTGTATCAAGAACACCGGCCATGCCGATAACCCTCTCTTTTGGAAGGCCGCTTGCCTTCTGGGCAACGAAGGTCATGACATCAAGCGGGTTGGAGACCATGACGATAATCGGATTGGCAGAATATTTCATCACCTCTTTTGTCACATCCCTGATAATCGTGGCATTTTTCATCAGGAGATCCTCTCTTGACATACCAGGTTTTCTTGCCAGTCCGGCAGTAATCAGAACAATATCCGAATTCGCTGAATCTTTATAGTCATTGGATCCGAAGACACTGGTATCGAACAGACCAACTGGCCCTGATTCGTACATGTCAAGAGCCTTACCCTGGGGAACACCTTCAACGATGTCAATCAGAACAACCTCTTTTGCGAGTTGTTTTTCAGCAATGCGCAGAGCTGCTGTAGCTCCGACATTTCCCGCTCCAATAACGGTGATTTTCATAATTCGATAATTTTTTAAAGTGTAAAGAGTGGAGTTTTAATAGAGATTTTTTTCGATAGTATTCCGTGACCTATAATAAAAAAAGCCGACTTCAAACAAGACGGCTTTTTTTATTAAAAACTTATTGTGCAGCATACATGGTTCAGCAGGGGAGAATGTTAACCTGCTTTTTATTATTGCGTCCGTTGCGGAAGGTTACTACGCCGTCAACAAGAGCAAAAATAGTATGATCACGTCCCAATCCGGCATTGATGCCCGGCTTGATAACGGTGCCTCTCTGGCGAAGAATGATTGTTCCTGCGGCTACCGTAGAGCCACCTGCGGCTTTTACTCCGAGATATTTCGGGTTACTGTCGCGACCGTTTTTTGTCGATCCGCCACCTTTTTTATGAGCCATAGCAAAAAATTAACGTTAAAAATCCTGAATATTTTTAAAGCGAAATAACCTCGATCTGGGTCATCTGCTGACGGTGTCCGTTTCGTACCTGATAACGTTTCCTCCGTTTTTTCTTGAACACGATCACCTTCGTATCCTTGACATGAGCAAGGACTTTTGCCTGAATGCTGCCAGCAGCCAGAACGGTGTTTTCGCCGTCAATCGCTGCCATGGTTTGGATTTCCATGGTTTCGCCAATTGCCGTTTTTTGTTTGGGGACGAAAAGCGTATCCCCCTGTCGTACCAGATATTGTTTGTCGGAAATCTTGATCAGCGCCTGCATTACAGATATATTTTAGTGATAAAGGTCTCAAATATAGTAATAATATCCTGAAAATCAAATTATGGAAAAGCATCTTGGGAAATCTCTTCCCTGGCAATTTCAAAGCAGAAAAAAAGAGACGCTCAGCACCACCGCAAACATGGCGAGCGAAATAGCGAAAAGCCGATACCAGCGTTTGTAGTCCGTGAGAGTGCAGGGGTAACTGAGTGTGCGTATGGATCGGGTGATATAGCCAAGGGTCAGTGCAACCTGAGCCACAATCAGGGCGATTTTTACAAACACCCAGATCGTCCAGCCGTGATAGAGTGCTGCCAGCAGGATGCCGGTGACAATGACCATCTTGAAACCGGTGTCGGCAATTTTGGTTTCAAGCTTGATGTACCGCTGGAGCAGTGAGGTATATTCCCCGATATTGCTCTCGTTCCCCGTGAGCTTCTCTTCGATGCTTTTAAGAAAATACAGAGAGGCAAGCACTGAACCGAACCATGCGGCAAAAGAGGTAACGTGCAGAAGGCGCAGCAGTGTATGAAGAATTTCCATAGTCACAACAGGTGAAAAGTTCTCAAATGATGTCTCAACATACTTTTTCTTGCACCTCTTGTCAAGAGATTCCCGCTCTTGTTTATTAAGGTGCGCTGCAGTAGCTTCTTTTTCACAAAAGGGGGCGGGGTTTGCCGCTCTCAAACAAGTATAATAACTGATGATCAGACTATGAGCAAAGCAGAGGGCACCACCCAGAAAGAGCACTCCCCAATGATGCGGCAGTATCTGGAGGTCAAGGAGCGGTACCCCGATTTTCTGCTGCTCTTCAGGGTGGGCGATTTTTACGAAACCTTTTTTGATGATGCCGTCACGGTCGCAACCGCACTCAACATTGTACTCACCAAGCGTACCGTCGATATACCGATGGCGGGCTTTCCCCACCATGCCAGCGAAGGGTACATTGCCAAACTGGTGAAAAAAGGGTTCAAGGTGGCGGTGTGTGACCAGGTTGAAGATCCTGCGGATGCCAAAGGAATTGTTCGCCGCGAAATCACCGACATTATTACTCCGGGTGTCACCTACAGCGACAAGCTGCTCGACGATCGGCACAACAACTACCTCTCTGCTGTGGCTTATGTCAAAGAGGGGAGAACGCTGCTTGCCGGAGTGGCCTTTATTGATGTCACCACGGCTGAATTCAAAATTGTGTCACTGCGCCCCGAAGAGCTCAAGGATTTTCTTCTTTCACTTCATCCCTCGGAAATTCTGCTCTCCTCCGCCGAGAGAGAGCGTGCAGCACTTCTGAAAAAAGCGCTTCCGCCTGAGACGCTGGTGACGGAGGTTGAGTCATGGATGTTCAGTGAAGAGCAGGCGCAGGAGGTGCTTGCGCGGCAGTTCAAGACCCACTCCCTCAAGGGGTTCGGCATTGAGGGCAACCGCGCCGGGAGGGTGGCCGCCGGTGTGGTGCTCCAGTATCTTGAAGAGACCCGGCAGAATCGCCTGCACTACATTACTCGCATCGGGGAGCTGCATAATGCCGAGTACATGACGCTCGATCAGCAGACCAAGCGCAATCTTGAGATTATCTCTTCAATGCAGGATGGCACGCTGAACGGGAGCCTGCTTCAGGTGATGGATCGTACGCGCAACCCCATGGGCGCCCGGTTGATACGACGCTGGCTTCAGCGACCGCTGAAAGGGGTTGAAGAGATCAGGCAGCGCCTCGATGCGGTTGGAGAGTTGACCGGGAACCGCTCCATGCGAGAGGGGTTGAGCGAGCAGTTGTCGGCCATCAACGATCTTGAGCGCTCCCTTGCCCGTATTGCCACGTTTCGCACCATTCCTCGCGAGGTTCGCCAGCTTGGTCTCTCGCTCTTTGCCATTCCGAAGATTCAGGAGCTGCTGCATCAGGCTGGTTCAGCCCGGCTGGGCTCGCTGGCATGCACGTTGCAGCCACTGCCGGAGCTTGCAGCGCGCATTGAGGAGGCGATTGATCCCGAATCAGGCGCCTCCATGCGTGATGGCGGCTACATCCGCGCAGGCTACAACGCCGAGCTTGATGATCTCCGCTCCGTTGCCTCGACCGCCAAAGACCGGCTTCTGCAGATTCAGCAGGAGGAGCGGGCCGCCACCACCATCTCATCGCTCAAGGTGAGTTTCAACAAGGTGTTCGGCTACTACATCGAAATCAGCCGCGCCAACAGTGACAAGGTTCCCGCCTATTACGAGAAGAAACAGACCCTTGTCAACGCCGAGCGCTACACCATCCCCGCCTTGAAAGAGTACGAGGAGAAGATTCTCAATGCCGAAGAGAAGAGCCTGCTGCTCGAAGCACAGCTCTTTCACGACCTCTGCCTCCTCATTGCCGAACAGGCGTCAGGGATACAGGAAAACGCCGCACTCATTGCTGAAATTGATTCGCTCTGCTCCTTTGCGCTCTCTGCCGTCGAATACGGCTACTGCAAACCGGAGATCATGGAGCACGAAAAGCTCTTCATTGTCGGTGGCCGCCATCCCGTGCTTGAGAGGATGATGAGCGTTGAGGAGCCTTATGTACCGAACGACTGCCACTTCGACGAAAAACAGAAGATGCTGATGATTACCGGTCCCAACATGGCGGGTAAAAGCTCCTTTCTGCGTCAGATCGGGCTGATTGTGCTGCTGGCGCAGGCGGGAAGTTTTGTTCCTGCGGAGCGTGCGGAGATCGGGCTGGTTGACCGCATTTTCACCCGGGTCGGCGCTTCCGACAACCTCGCCTCAGGCGAGAGCACCTTTCTCGTTGAGATGAATGAGGCGGCCAGCATTCTCAACAATGCCACATCCAGAAGCCTGCTGCTGCTCGACGAAATCGGGCGGGGAACCAGCACCTTTGACGGTATGTCGATTGCCTGGTCAATGAGCGAATATATCTGCCGGTCAATCGGCGCAAAGACACTGTTTGCCACCCATTACCATGAACTTGCCGAACTGGAGAGCCGCCTGCCGGGCGTGGTGAACTACAACGCCACTGTCGTTGAGACTGCTGACAAGGTGATTTTTCTGCGCAAGATTGTTCGGGGCTCCACCGACAACAGCTACGGTATTGAGGTGGCTAAAATGGCGGGAATGCCGGTGGAGGTTATCTCACGGGCCAAAGAGATTCTTGCGGGGATGGAGAAGCGCGACATTGAAATCCCCCTGATCCGGCCACCTAAAATCAAAAGTATGCAGATCAGCCTGTTTGAAGAGGCCGACAACCGCCTTCGCAATGCCATTGAATCGCTTGATCTCGACAGGCTCACCCCGCTCGACGCCCTGCTGGAGCTGAAAAAGTTGCAGGAGCTGGCACTGCACGGGGATGGCTACTGATGCCGGTTTCAGGAGAAAAAAAGGTGCTGCTGATTTTTATCCAGGCCGACAGCGGCGTAGATGGCGCGGCTTCGCTCGACAGCGCTTCAGCCAAACGAAGCCTCTTCAGCTCATTGAAAGACACCGCCCTGAGCAACATCATCCGGCGGGCACAGTTTGCCATTCCACCGCTGGCGTTGATGATTCTCAGTTCCCAAAAGGTGGCAGGCGTGAGCCAGACCTTCTGCGACCTGCGTTTCGAGAAGCTGCCGCTCGACCAGCACTGGGACATGGCTGGTATCAGCGTGCAGACCGGCGCCGTCCGGCCAGCCTTTGAGCTTGCCCGTGCGCTCCGTTCCAGAGGCATCAAGGTGGTGCTTGGTGGCCCCTACGTCTCCATCTTCCCCGACCAGTGCCGCGACTATGCCGATGCGCTCGTCATTGGCGAGGCCGACGATATCTGGCGCGAGGTGCAGGAGGATCTGCTTGCTGGCGCCCTCAAGCCGGAGTACCGGGTTGCTACCTTTCCCGACCTCTCGATTGAGCGTGTTGTTGGGAAGAGTGCGCTCGACATCAAGAGCTACTTCACCACCAACGTGGTGCAGACCACCCGTGGCTGCCCCTTCAGTTGCGACTTCTGCAACGTCCACGTCATGAATGGCCACCGGCTGCGCCACCGAAGCATTCCCGCCGTTCTCAGGGAGGTTGAAACGTTTCTGAAAGAGGACAAGCGGATCTTCTTCTTTCTCGACGACACCATCAACGCCGACGAAGAGTATGCCGAACAGCTCTTTCGCCAACTGGAACCCTTCAAGATCAAATGGGTAGGTCAGGCCACCACCGCTCTTGGCGAAAAACCCCGACTGCTCGACGCCTTTGCCCGCTCAGGCTGCGGTGCCCTCCTGATCGGCATTGAGAGCCTCACCGACGGCAGCAACCATGCCCACAAGAAGTTCCACAACCCTGCCGACCTCCAGGTCGAGTGCATCAAGCATATCCGTCAGGCAGGGATCTGTGTTTACGGCAGCTTCATCTACGGCCTCGACGAAGACACCCTTGAACTCCCCGCCCAACTCGAAGCCTTCATCGAAGAGACCGGCGTCGATGTGCCCGGCATCAACCTCCTGCGCCCCATTCCCGGCACCGGCGTTTTCAACCGACTTGCCGAGGAGGGGCGTTTGCTCCACTCGTCTGATGACCACGATGCTTTCAAGTTTTCATGGGGGCAGGAGATGCTCTACAAGCCCTTGCGCATTCCTTTGCAAGAGTTCATTCCGAGTTATACCGCGCTGACGAGCCGCGTTTTTACTGTGCAGAATGCCGTGAAGCGGGCTATGCGTGCGCCCCGGCTGCGGTCGGCGGTGCTGATGTTTAATTTGCTGTATGTGCACATGTACGGGATGGCACGCAAGGATTTGCTGCGGCAGTTGCGGGGGATGGGGTAAATGGTTTTAATGTATCAGAATATATTAGTCTGAACCATTTGGTTAACCTATTTAACAGTAATATGAACACCGAAAGATTATTGTCATGCACGAATGTCAATACTGACGATCTTAAAAGTGTTTGGAGACTCCAATTTCAAAGGCATTCATATGTAACTTTGTTTTTGTGGTAAAAGGTTGATTCGAGAAAGAATGAGTGTCGTCAGCCATGTTTCTGGATGTTCCGGTAATGTTTCCGAAAGCTGTATAATGATACTCTGCATTGATTGACCAGAATTTGTCAACCATTTTTTCAACTCCTATACCTGCAACCCAGCCTGTTTTATGTTCAGAAAGATTATTACTTTCGGTTGCTGTTCCATCAGTGAATGTGGTTTTTGACTCTATATCCGCAAATGCTATACCTCCAGTAAAATAAATCCAACTGGTTTGATCTACGGTAAAACCGTATCTGGCTCTTAATGTTGCAAGATTATCAGCGCGTATGTAAATTGTTGTTTCTGGATTGTAACTATCATTGCCAGGATACGTTGTAGAATTAATTTTCGATTCTTTCAATCCTATCGAAGACAAATCTGCCTGAATGCCTGCCAAACCCCATCTCCCAAAATCCTTGTTGTAGCCTAAAGACAACCCTACAGGCACTCGCGTTCTGCTGAATTTGCCACTTCCGCTCTCAGAGACGTTGTTTGCATTTGTTTGATTAGCGAAATAGGTTTCAGCATCCACATTATACTCTGTAGGCAAATACGGTGTGTTACTGCTTACAGTGAATTTGCCATTGATTGCTCCTGTGATTATTCCGGCATTGAAACCGTCAAACGGACTCTGCGCATACGTAGTGCTGGAGAACAACACGGCTGACAGCAAACAAAAAAAATAGTTTTTCATATTTTTTTACGTTTCGGTTTGAAGTGGGGATGTCCAAACTTTTGGTCTTTAGCGTAATATATGATTATAAATAAATACACTAATAAAGTATTTTGCGGCGAGAGGTAAAAAAGAATAAAATAGCATATAGAGTACAATATGCAGATGCGTATATCTCAGTATCGGTCGGAATATATGTAATACTAATATTGAGAGTTAATTCCTTCTTTGCTTGGCGATGGCTTATATTCTCTGAAAAGAATTTGCAGGGTAGATGCAATTGACCTGAATGCAGGCCCGTAAGAGATTTTTCGGAAATACTGTGCCGGTGATATGACAGAAAAGCTTGAAACAAGCTGGATTGACCGACTTGATTATTGCTTGGGATCTGAAGGCTAAAGCATAGCCGGAAAATATGCTTTGGCAGAGCTAGCCGGATAGCCCTGCTTTCCTTTGAGAAAATATGGAGTGAGCATGTGGGGAAGGATGGAATTTCTAAAATTGTTTTGTTTTGGTTTTTTCTGTGTCGCATCGTCGGGCGCTTTTGACCTTAACACTGAAGCTTGTGCTGCTGATAAATCGAAAAGCTGGTTTGAACGGGAGCAGTTTACGGGTGATTGGGGTGGCGGACGTACAGCCCTTGCGGATCGGGGACTGTCGCCCTACATGACCTGGACGTCGCAGATTACAAGAAACCTTTATGGTGGTTTGCGTTACGGTACTGATGTGGAAGGCGTGGTCGAGTTTGGAGCCGATCTTGATCTTGAAAAGCTGGAAGTGTGGAAGGGTGCGACCATCCATACCAGTGCCTTCTGGATTCAGGATAACGATGATCCCTCCGCTGACTTTGTCGGTAACTTTGATGAGGTGAGCAACCTCGCTGCGCTAAAACGCGTTCGATTTTATCAGGCTTACGTGAAGCAGAACTTTTTGGCTGGAAAGGTAACCGCAAAAATTGGGCAACTTGCGCTTGACGACGACTTTATGATTTCCGCTAACTCTTCCATGTTTGTGAATGCTTCGTTCGGTTCCATGCCCGTTCTTTCAGCGAACACGAAGGCGCCGATTTATCCGTTGGGCGCTCTCGGTGCATGGGCGCAGATGAATTTCACCAGTGCGTTCCGGTTGCAGGTTGGTATCTATGACGGGGATGCGGGAACGCAGAGCAGTAATCGTCACGGGTTCGACTACTCTCTCTCCGATCGTAAGGGTGCGGCCATGATGACCGAGCTTGGACTGGATGGAGGTGGAGGCACCTGCAAACTGGGAGCATTGCTCCATACCGGCGAGTTTCCAGATTACCGTACCGGTGAGGTGCGATCCGGCAATTATGCACTCTATATCGTGCTTGATCAGACGCTGATTGGCAATCGTGATGCACCGAGGCTGGGTGTGTTCCTGCGATGTGGCTTGAGTCCGCTGGTTGCGTGCAACGAGGTTGACTGGTATATTGATGCTGGAATGACCGGTCAAGGGCTGTGCGACGGAGACCGTGTCGGAATTGGATGCAGTCATGTCAGCTTTGGCGGGCCTTTCGTTGAGTCACAGCACGACGCAGGAATCCAGGTGACTGATTCCGAGTCGGTGATTGAACTGAGCTATCAAAAACAACTGACACACTGGAGCATGATTCAGCCCGATGTGCAGTATGTTATTAATCCTCAGAATGCGGCGGCCTCCAATGCCTTGGTCGCTGCCGTCCGTATGAGAATCAATTTTTAAGCCATGTTGCAGATTACCAGAACCATTGCTGTCCCTGAGAGCGACATTGATCTTCAGACCATGCGTGCACAGGGTGCGGGAGGCCAGAATGTCAACAAGGTCGAAACCGCAGTTCATCTCCGCTTTGATATAAGGGCTTCGTCGCTTCCTGAAGATTTTCGTGACAAGCTGCTGCTGCAGAAGGATCATCGCATGACGAAAGATGGAGTGATTATCATCAAGGCGCAACGCTACCGTTCACAGGAGAAGAACCGGACAGACGCTATCCTGCGCCTGCAAACACTGCTTCAGCGTGTTGCTTTGCCGGTAAATAAACGCAAAGCTACAGCGCCGACGAAAAGCTCCAAAGAGCGGCGCATTGAGAGCAAGGTGAAGCGGGGTGCTGTGAAAGCAACGAGAGGGCCGGTTGAGTATTGAGCCTCTTCTTTCTTTATTGCCGAGCTGGAGCTCGGCGCTCCCAGGGCTTGCCGCTCCCGGGAGTTACCCCATATTCTCCAGCCGCTTGTAGAAAAAGTGTTTCGTTACCTCAGCGGAGACAATATACAGCACCACAATCAGCAGCATCCAGCCGTAAAAGAGCAGAGGCAACTGAGCAAATCCGAAGGTCGCTGCCAGCGGTGTAAAGGGCAGCGCGAGCACCGCGAGCACCACAAGTATTGTGGCAGTAAGCAGATACTTGCCGGGAAGGCTTTTGAAAAAGGGGAGGCGAGTGCGGATCACCAGCACAATGAGTGAAGCGGAGATGACCGATTCAGCAAACCAGCCGGTTTGAAACTCTGCTTCTTTGGCGTGCAGCACATAATGCAAAACACCAAAGGTGAAAAAGTCAAAAAAGGAGCTGAGAATCCCGAATGTTATCATATAGCGCTGGATAAAGTGAATATCCCATCGATGAGGCTGGGCGATATTGATGGCATCAACACGGTCGCTTGAGATGGTGATCTCCGGGAAATCGGTCAACAAGTTGGTCAGCAGTATCTGCTTTGGCAGCAGCGGCAGGAACGGCAGAAACAGGGAAGCCCCGGCCATGCTGAACATGTTGCCAAAATTGGCGCTTGTCGCCATAAAGACATACTTCATGGTGTTCGTGAATGTTTTGCGACCCTCAATAATGCCCTGCTCCAGCACCTTCAGGTCATGATTGAGCAGCACAATCTCGGCGGCCTCCTTGGCGACATCAACCGCAGAGTCAACCGAAATCCCCACATCAGCGGCATGAAGGGCGGAGGCATCGTTAATCCCGTCACCCATAAAGCCCACAACGTTCCCGCCCTTTTTGAGCGAGAGAATAATGCGCTCCTTCTGGTTTGGCTCCACTTCAGCAAAAATGTCGGTGAGCACCGCTTGCTGCATCAGCGCCCGATCACTCATCTTGCGAATATCCGGGCCGGAGAGGATGACCGGCTTGGCAATTCCGATCTGCCGACCAAGACTTGCCGCCACCAGAGCATTGTCGCCGGTAATAATTTTCAGGGCAACACCGAGTTTTTGGAGATTTTGAATCGTTCCCTGAACGTGTTCCTTGGGAGGATCAAAAAAGGTGACAAAGCCGAGAAAAATCATCTCCGACTCATCGTTGCGGCTAAAATTCTGCTGTGGGTTTCCGGCTTTCCACGCAACGCCAAGCGTGCGGTAGCCGTCAGTGCTGAGCTGCTCATAATGCTCCATAATCTGAGCCCGCTTTTCAACAAGCGCAACCAGTGTTCCGTCTTCGCTTTCCGCCATGCTGCACACCTCCAGCACCTGCCTGAGCGCACCTTTTGTGATCACAATATTTTCAGAATCATTACGGATCTGAACGGTCAGGCGTTTCCGGATAAAATCGTAAGGCACCTCACTCTGTACTTCAAAAAGATCTTTTCTTCCGGGCAGGCTGTTGGAAATGGCTTCGTCAATAGGATTTTGAAATCCCTTTTGAAGGGAGGCATTTAGCCATGCGTAGTGCAGCACCTTTTCTGATATGTCGCCTGCCAATGATAATGCCTTATGCAATTTTACTTTACCCTCTGTAATCGTGCCCGTTTTATCGGAGCAGAGGATGTTCATGCTTCCAAAGTTTTCGATGGAAGAGAGGCGCTTCACAATCACCTGCTGCTTGGCCATGTTGCGGGCTCCGGAAGCCAGGTTCACACTGATAATAGCAGGCAGCAATTGGGGGGTAAGGCCGACGGCCAGCGCCAGAGAGAAGAGAAAGGAGTCCAGAACTGGTTTATGAAGGAACACATTGGCAGCAAAAATGATGACCACCAGCACCATGGTGATCTCCATCAGCATATAGCCGAACCTGCGAACGCCATGTTCAAAATCGGTTTCAGGAGCCTTAAGCCGAAGGGAGCTGGAAATTTTTCCAAACTCAGTCTGCATCGCGGTTCCCATAACCAGCGCTGTTGCTTTTCCGCTGATGATATGAGCGCCCATAAACAGGGTATTGCTGCGCTTTGCCAATGGTGTGTCGGCAGCGATAACGCCCCTGTTTTTTTCGACAGGATAGGTTTCACCGGTGAAGGCGGCTTCATCCACAAACAGCTCTTTTGATTCAAGGAGAAGACAGTCGCCGGGAATCACATTTCCGGCAGAGAGTAACACCACATCACCCGGCACAATCTCTTCGATGTGCAACTCTTTCTCCTGCCCGTCACGGAGTACCCGGCACTGGATCTGCACCATTTTCATCAATTGATCAACTGCATTCGCAGCACCTTTCTCCTGCCACCAGCCCAGCAAGCCACTGACCATAACAATAAGCAGAATGATGGTAGCATCAGTTTGATCATTCAGAGCAAAGGAGAGAGCAGCAGCAAAGATCAGAAGCAAGGTCACCGGGCTTTTGAATTGCAGCAGAAAGAGCATAAACGAGGAAGTTTTGGAACCTCCTTTCAGAGTGTTCGGGCCGTACTGTTTCAACCTCTCCAGCGCTGTTTTTTCTGACAAGCCTTGCGCGTTAGTGCCAAGGCTCAAAAGAGCCTCTTCTGCAGAGAGAGCCCAAAAACTCTTTTCTGTTGTTTGCTGATTGTCTGCTGTCATGTTGTTTATCCTTCACGGTATGCTGGTTCATCGAAAACCATCAGGAATTTACTTTTCCTGTTATTTACATCACTCTCCAGGAAACACCTTCTTACTATTCTTTGTATGATACAATTTTTTTTTACAGCACAGTTACAATACAATTAGTTTTCAGCTCAATTAAAAGTCATTATTTCACACAACAACTATTGCGATCTGCTCAACCCTTGCTCATTCCTTTTTTCACCAGGAACCAAAAGGGTCTTTCCCGTTGTTCACAGTGCTCCAATGGTGCTGAGGGAGCAATCGTGGTTGTTGAGCGGTGAAAAATTGTGTAGAATGATGTGTGTTCAGTGCACTGTAACCGCCATTATTGAATTCACACCATCATGCCCAACAAAATCTGGACAAGAATCACTGACTGTCGCAAGGCACCCCGCAACTGGTGGTATCCTTTGCCAGATGAGTATGACCGACATGCTGATGTGGTCAAGATGCTGCATGAGAGCCATTCAAAAGCGATCAATAAAACAATGCTTTCGCTGCTTGGTGTCGGGTTGTACAGTCTGCTGGCGGTGGTTGGCTCTCCCGACAAGTCGCTGATTGCCACCAACAGCTCTATTCAGACACCACTGGTTGGCACTTCAATCTCTTTTCAGGGTTTTCTTATTGTCTCGCCCTTTCTCCTTGTCATCCTGACCGTCTATCTTCACATCTTGTACGGCAAATGGCTGCGGCTTGAAACAAAGCGAGAGGAGCTGAACAAAGAGCCAGCGAACGCCGGTGAACCAACCATTGAGAGTGTTCCAACTATTTTCAGTTTCAGCGACCGTCTGCCCCGATTTGTCACCACCTTTATCTTTTACTGGTTTGTGCCGCTGATCTTGTGCGTGATGGCCTCCAAGGCGTTTGCTCTCAAAGAGTTGATTCGTCCTATGTTTTATGTCGCCTCCGTCGTGACACTCTCCCTTCTTTTTTTGCGGATTAATCGTTGTCCCGAAAGGAAACGTTTCTGGCGGAATGCCCCACGCTGGATACTTCTCGCACTGCTTGTTGCGTTTATGGGTTACTTCCCCTCTGTTTCCGACTCATTCCGAAGACCACTGAATCTTCAGCGGGAAGATCTTCATGAAGCATGGCTTCAAGGGCTGGATTTGACCGGCGCCGACATGAGTAACGCTAATCTGAAGGGGGCAAACCTCAGCGGCGCAATGCTTCAAAAAGCACATCTTGATGAAGCCAATCTGCTTGATGCTGATCTCAGAACGGCAAAACTCCAGGGAGCCTCCCTTAACAAAGCCAATCTTCAGAAAACAAAGCTGACCTTTGCCGATTTTGAGGAAGCCGACCTCACGTTAGCGACTTTTGCAGGTTCGATTCTCCAGGAGACCAATTTTAATAGTGCTGATATCAGGTATGCCAATTTCAAAGATTCCGTAAAAGTTGGAGAGTTTGATACCCATCGGCTAAAATATGCCAAAAATTGGGAACAGGCGTTTTACAGCAGTGAGTTGCTTGCAGCTCTCAAGTTGCCAAAAAGCCACAATGATGACCTGAACAAAGGTACCGACAAAACGTATGCCGAAGTGGAGCACTATCAATCGGAGAATAGTTTTCAAAACCTCCTCAAGGCAGGGTATCGAGTGGTTGAGCATCACGTCAAAAAGAGTTTTCAAATGGTTGAGCGTTGGTTGAACATTGATGATAAGGGTACGGTTCCTGTCGTGGATGTTGGTGATGAGTATGGCGGCGGGATAGTTGCCTATATTTTCCAGCCGGGCGATAAGGGTTACGATGAAAATAAACAGCATGGTCTGATTGCTGCCAAATCAGATATCAGAATTAATTATACCGATGCGTGGAGTGACAGGACTCAAACCGTTCGTTTTCGATGGAGTACGGGAGAAATGGAAAAAGGAGGGAACGCTGATTATGCCTGGCAGGAACTTCTCAACACCAGCACAAGGTTGGGCGAAGGCAAGGCCAATACCACAAAAATATTGGAGAAGTATCCAGCAGAAAAGTATCCCTATACTGCGGCGGCAGTTGCGAGAGCATATCGTGGAGGAGGTTTTGATGACTGGTTTTTGCCGAGTAAAAGTGAACTCAATAAACTTTATCACGCTAAAAGTGCGGTTGGCGGTTTTTCCGGCGGCACCTACTGGAGTTCTACGGAGAGCAGCGCAAGCAACGCGTGGAGCCAGTACTTCACCGGTGGCTACCAGTACGGCGACGGCAAGACCTACAAGGTTCGTGTTCGGGCTGTGCGGGCTTTTTAACTATTTATCTATTCAACAATTAAGGGGGTACCGGGGGCAGCGGCCCCAGTCAAAAAATATTTTGGATTATGGCGCTTTACTATGATTTACCAGTGTATCGTGATGTCTATCGTCTGATCCTGAAAATCTTTGAGTACACCAAAGATTTTCCCCGTGAGTACAAATATTCGCTTGGTCAGGATCTCAAGCACGACAGCATTGTGCTGGTGCGCAGCATCTACAGGGCCAATAAAGCCAAAAGCAAGACCGAGTATCTTGAAGTGTTTCTTGACGATTTTGAAATCCTTAAACTGGAGGTGCGTTTATGTGTTGACCTGAAAATTCTGCCCATGAAAAAGCAGGCCGAAATTACCGGCCTCATGGATGGAATTGGTAAACAAATCACCGGATGGCGTAATGCCGGGATGGTGAAAGGTGCCTGAATTCCGATGGTCAAGGCTGTCGGAAGCGAGCAGAGCTTCGTTCAAAAGCGGCAAAGAGACTGTGAGCCGATCCGTGAAACTTGAAGAACGGGGAGCAGTAAAGGAAAATGCATTGAAAGCGCTTTGGGTGCATGTTAACATCTTTGCGAAAGTGCGGTTGGCGGTTTTTCCGACAACAACTACTGGAGTTCTACGGAGAACAGCGCAAACAACGCGTGGAACCAGAACTTCAACAATGGCAACCAGAACAACGACAACAAGAACAACAATAATCGTGTTCGGGCTGTGCGGGGTTTTGAACAAGCAAGTTTATCGCCCGGTTGCAATGTTCGCCGGGCAGTATACATTATGACGGACGACTCATCGTTGCAACTCGAATTGTTTCTCTCTTCAGCACCAATTCCTCTTGTTGATCTGTTTGAGGCTTATGAAGGCTGCCGACGACACAAGCGCAATACGGCCAATGCCATAGCCTTTGAACTCGACTACGAACACAATCTGGTTGAACTTTGTGAGGAGATCAACAGTGGCAGTTACCAGCCGGGGAAGTCAATCGCCTTTATTGTTGACCGCCCTGTCAAGCGTGAAATATTTGCCGCTGACTTTCGTGACCGCGTGGTTCATCACCTCATCATCAATAAACTGAATGCCCTGTTTGAAAAAGAATTTATTAGCGACAGTTACTCCTGCCGAAAGGGAAAAGGAACGCATAAAGGCATAAAGCGTCTGGATGGTTTTATCCGCCAGTGCTCACAAAACTATAGCCGCGACTGCTGGATTTTAAAGCTTGATATCAAAGGCTTTTTCATGAGCATTGATCGTCAGCGCCTCTACTATTGTCTGGAAATGTTTATCAATAATAATTATCACGCTCCTGATCGTCCACTCCTGCTCGATCTTTGTCGAAAAGTGGTTTTCTACGATCCGGCAGCCCATTGCGTGATCAAAGGGAGACGCTCAAACTGGAAGGGGTTGCCGGACGACAAAAGCCTCTTTCACTCCCGCCCTGGCTGCGGCTTACCCATTGGCAACCTGACCAGCCAGGTGTTTGCCAACTTCTATCTCAACTCGTTCGACCATTTTATGAAACACACCCTCGCACTCCGATACTATGGCCGTTACGTTGATGATGTGGTGGTGGTGCATCAGGATCCTGCTTTTCTGAACTCATTACTGCCGGTCATTCGCGCCTATTTGCATCAGGAGCTTGGGCTGATACTGCATCCCAAAAAAATCTTTCTTGAGCATTACACCAAGGGAGTCAAGTATCTTGGAGTTGTTCTCAAGCCTCGCAGGATTTACGTTGCCAACCGCACAAAAGGCAATATGTATCGCGCTCTTTTGAAATATAACCAGATAGCGCAAACGCATAAACCCTGGCATGCCGAGCGTACCGCCTTCCAGAGCAGTATCAACTCCTATCTCGGTTTGATGAAGCACTACCATACCTACTCCCTCCGCCGTTCCATGTTGCGCAAACACCTTTCGCCCTGGTGGCTGAGGCTGGCCAAGGCAAATGCCCGGCTTGAAAAATTCACACTCAAAATCAGACCTCGCCGGTCAAAGAGAGGTAGAGTCTCGAACAATCAACGGCTCAAGCGTTTATGAGAAGAAGTGTTACAAATCCAAAATGATATGAACGGAAGGTACAGCACACTCCATGCTGCTTGGCTTTTTGGAATGCGATGCTTATCTTTGGCGTTAGTAACTTAAGACGAGAGTATGATTGTTTCGTTTGGTTCCAAAGAGACAGAAAAAATTTGGCAAGGGCAGCGAGCGCGGGGTTTGCCACATGAAATCCAGGAGATCGCGAGGAGAAAGTTAAGGATGATTAACAACTCATTGAATATATTGGATTTAAGGATTCCTCCGGCAAATCGTCTTGAAAAGCTCTCGGGTAAAAACAAAGATTTTTACAGCATACGGATTAACGATCAATGGAGAATCATTTTTAAATGGGCAGATGGAAATGCCTCCGAAGCAGAAATTATTGACTATCACTGAAATGAACGAACTCAGAAATATTCACCCCGGAGAGGTTTTGATGGAAGAGTTTTTAATTCCGCTTGAGATCTCGGCGTACAGACTATCCAAGGATATCGGGATTCCTCAGACACGGATATCCGGGATAGTGAAAGGGAAGCGACGTGTCACGGCTGATACGGCATTGCGCCTGTCACAATATTTCGGCAATTCCGCAAAGTTCTGGCTGGGTCTGCAAGATGATTATGACCTTGAGGAGGGGATGCAGATCAAGAGAGAAGCAATAGATTCTATCCATCGCTACAAGAGCAGGGTGATGGCATAAAAATAGGGCAAATGACTATATTCCAACCAACTGTTCACAGGTTTCCTGCCCGATAAAAAATTGATACCGATTCATGCCCGATATTTTTATCAGTTACGCCCATGAGGATCAGGAGCGTGTCAGGCCAATAGTTCAAGAGCTTGAAAAACGTTGGAGTGTATTTTGGGATAAAAAGATTCCGCCAGGGAAAACATGGGAGGACTCCATTGGAAAAGCGTTGGAAGAGTCGCCCTGTGTTCTTGTTGTCTGGTCGCACTCTTCTGTAAAGTCTGATTGGGTTAAAGAAGAGGCGGACGTGGCCAGGAAAAGGGATACTCTTGTGCCTCTTTTTCTTGATACGGTTGAACCGCCAATCGGGTTCAGGCGTATTCATGCGGCGGATCTCTCTGACTGGAAAAGCAACAACGCTCATTAGGGATTTCAGTTACTCATTGGCGCGATTGAATCCAAAATTTCTCCTGCAAAACAGCCTGTTACAGACTTACGTCCGGTGTCAAAGCTGGACACGGTTTCATTAGAGGGTGCCGGGCACACATCACCACAACATAAATCGGAGCGGCAATCGGATGGAAACGTAAGCTGGGTTCAAAAAAACCAGGTTGTAATATTGTTGTTGCTGTTGTGATGCTGGTTATGCTTGGCGTTGTCTGGAGTATGAAGCAGCCACCGTCAAAAGTTGAAAATATATCTGCGCCCAGCGCTGAGGTCGTAAAAGGAAATATGGAGGCCGATACCCGTCGAAAAGCGGATGCCTCCCGGTTGAAGGCAGAGCAAGATGCGGCCACTCGTCGTGAAGCTGAAGCCACAAAGGCAAGGCAAGATGCAGATGCTCTTCGAAAAGCGGAAGAAGCAAGATTGATAGCAGAGAAAGATGCTGCGACTCGCCGAGTAACTGAAGCGGCAAAGGCAAAGCAAGAGGCTGATGCTCGTCAAAAAGTGGAGGCCGCGCGGTTGAAAGCAGAGAAAGATGCGGCTCGTCGTGTTGCTGAACAGGAAAAAAAGCTGAAAATCGGTGCCGAATATGGCGGTGGAAAAATTGCCTGGCTTGATGCTACAGGCCAGCACGGACTGATTGCGGCAAAAACCGATCTGTCAGGTAGGTATTCTTGCGAAAGTGCGAAAAAAGCATGTCAGGATTTAACGGTAAATGACTATAGCGACTGGCAGTTACCAACAACGGATGAACTGAACAAGCTTTATCACGCTAAAAGTGTTGTTGGTGGCTTTGCTGACGATTACTACTGGAGTTCTACTGAGTACGGTGCCTATAACGCATTGAACCAGAACTTCTACGATGGCAGCAAGAACGACACAAATAAGTACCGCGTATTTAGTCTTGTTCGTGCCGTGCGAGCTTTTTAACCATTTATCAATTCAACAAAATTAATGGCGATGTTCCCAGTCAAAGAAAAATTCTGTAGGGACGATTTAAGGGGCGATCCATTGGTAATTTTTTACGATCATCTTTCAGGGCTTCTCCCACTCACCCAACCACCCGAGCAATCTGCTCCGCAAGGCTCAACCCTTGGGCATTCATCTTTTCACCCATAACAAACAGCCCCTTGCCAGCGCTCTTTGCGGCCCAGAGTTCACCGATGTTGCGTTTTTCTTTGGTGTCGTCGGTGGTGACGCGATCGGCCCCTTTGTATTCGACCACCAGAATTCGCCCGTCGTTGAGTTGGGCGACAAAGTCGGGGTAGAAGCGGTCGGTTGAGGTTGGGAGCCAGAAGGATGATTTCGGTCGGCCCGAGAGGTTCCGAATCCAGAAGTGTACTTGCGGCAGATGGTCGAGCAGTTGGGCGCAGTCGAACTCTTCGCCTTCGTTCTTCAGTTCGCCGACGCTGCTGAAAAAGTGTTTTTTGAACTGGTAGCGGCCAGTGTAGGCCCATGTGGCAGGGTAGGGAAGAGCGTCGAAGGAGAAGCCGTCAGCAAAACTGGTTTCAATGGAGAGATCAGCAGTGTCAGGGGCGAACAGCAGGCTCTGATAGCCACGGGCATACGCTTGCTGGCGGCAGGTCGCAATTTTTTGTGCAGTCACTTTGGCGAGCTGGAATTTGAAGCGCAGCAAATCGTGCAAGGGTATGTTGCGTTGTTCAACAAGCGAGGCAACCAGTTTGCGGCAATACTCCAGCAGCACAGGCTGGGTGATGTCGATCCTGCGGCACTCTTTTTCAAGCCAGCGTGAGAGTGTCAGCTCTGTCCAGTCGAGCTTGAGGGTGCCGATTTCAAGTTGTCGGCTTTGGTCGAGATGTTTGTACACCACCTGCTCGCCCTGCACGTCAACCTCCCAGCGTTCTGCGGTCTCCTTGACTGAAAACTCTGCCGGTGTCAGCTCTGCCGGATAATCGGTCAGTCGCCAGCCGCCAAGTTCAAGAATCAGCTTCTCTTCGGGGAACTCCAGTTCGCCCTGAATGTTGAGCAGCAGGCGCGGCACGGCAAATTTTTCTCCCCGTTCAACGGGCGCCAGGCTGTTGCGGTGGGTTATGCGGTGGCGGTTCACCGATGCACGATAAGCTTCACGCTGTTCGGGGTGCGCAGCGGCAAGAAGGCGCTCTTCAACCTCTTGTGAAATATCGCCCTGCACGCTGACGGTAATGCTGCCATCCGGTTGTGTTGCAATTTGAACGCGCTCGGCCACAAGGAGTGGCAGGCCGGTCAAGTCGGGTGAACTCTCCATTGTCATCAGCAACACCGGTTCGCTGCTGTAGCTGCTGGTTGCTCTCTCCAGACCCGGCAATGGCAGTTGTCGCGATATCACCAGTGTGGCGGCTTCATCCGGTTCAAAGCCCATCTTCTGCACCAGCGTGTCGGTCAGGGCGCGGGCTCCTTCGCCAAATCGGGGGCTGGAGACGTGCGTATAGGCGCGGTTCAGCGCCTCGTTGGGGCGGCTTTTTGCGTAGGGCATCCGCAGGATTCGGCCCAGCAGTTGCTCAATATCGGTTGCACTGCCGATGTTTGCCACGGAGCAGAGCACGTAGGCGAAGGAGCAATCCCATCCCTCCTTGAGCGCTTCGATGGTGATGATGCACTCAACCTGGCAGAGTGGATCGAAGAGGTTGATGGCGTCAAGCTCGCGCTGCTCGCCGGTGGCCACGGCAATTTTTTCCGGCAGGATATTTTCATTCTCGATCAGGTACTGTTTCAGCACTTCAACCGTCACCTCCTGCCCTTTGTCCTGAGCCTGAAAAAGCACCAGCGGGCGGATATAGCTCGGGTCGTTTTTGGCTGTTTCCGCCAGTTGGCTGCGTGTTTCGAGGGCGTCATGCACGGCAGCCCGCCAGTCGGGGTGTTCCGTGAGGATGATAGGCAGCTTGATCATCTCCGCCGCTTTCACCTCGGCGGCGGAGGCGCGGAAGAGGATATTGCTGCCGTTTTTTGGATCAGTGTTCGGAGTGGCGGTAAACTCGACAATGCAGGAGGGGCGCAGGGAGGCCAGCATCTCGAACGAAAGATTGGTGCCAGCCTTGTGCGCTTCGTCCACCAGCACCAGCGGACGGTGAAAGGCCATCAGATTGACAAAGGAGAATTTCAGTTTTCCCTCTTCATTGCGTTCAAGCTCCGGCGCGTTGGCGGGAATATGGGTGAAGTGCGGCTCGAAGTGTTCCGAATGAGAGTATGCGCGGCGACCATCGGGGTTGCTGGTGCGCAGGCTCTGGATGGTGACGACGATAATGCAGACGCGCTCGGTTAAATCCTGCGGCCTGATCTGCTCAATGTCGCTGATGTCGAAAACGGAGACTCGTCCATCAAAAGCGTTGTCGATGGCGGCGCGGTAAGGGTGCGACGGCTTTTTCAGTGCTTCGGCAGTCTGTTTGCGGATGGTGCTGGTCGGCACCAGCCAGAGCACTACGGGATAATCGCGCTCAAGGTAGTTGTGTCCGGCAACGGCAATGGTGTGGGCGGCCAGCAGCGTTTTGCCTGCACCGGTTGGCAGGCGAAGGCAGAGGTTCGGCACCCCTGCAAGGTTTGGAATGGTGCGATAAGGCTGCGGATTTTCTGTCCGCAAGCTCTCACGAAATGCCTGCTCCGGGTTGCCGGTGATGCTGGTGCGGTTGAGACAGGCGGCAAGAGTATCGAGGGCGCTCTTTTGAAAGTCTTTGAGTTCCATAAATTGTTGCTCTTATCGCGCTTTAATATCGTAGGGAATCTGGCGGAACATAATCTCTCTGCTCTTCAGCCGCTCATCGCTCAAGAGGCACCCTTCACCGAAGATCACTTTTGGTCCGTCGTGAGGCGGCAGGCAGGCAAGCACCTTTGTGGTCAGCACATTGCCGCCCTCTGGCCGGTTGTCGCCCAAAATGCAGTTATAGAGCAGATAGTAGCCGATGCCCTCATGGCTTCCAAGGAGGGGGGAGTCGGCGCTACCGGAGTAGGGAATACCGGTTTCAAGAAACCAGATATGGGCCGCGAGAGGGGCAAAGCGGATTTCGGGAGCAACATGGCCGCTTTCGTCAAAGACCGGAACCCCCAGACGGTAGAAGCGAAAGCCGCCGCCGCCTTTCCAGCCAACAGCTTCAGAGATGCCGCCCTGTTCGCCTTCGATAACCTTCTGCAGGCGCGGGGCGCAATGCGTCATGGCATGGTCGCCCATCTCGATGCCGATATATCGCCGTCCCATTTTATGCGCAACAGCAGCGGTGGTGCCGGAGCCGAGGAAAGAGTCGAGGACGAGGTCGTTTGCATTCGTGGCTATTTGCAGAATCCGTTGGATCAGGCGCTCCGGTTTGGGGGTTGAGAACGGCTCGTCATTGTTAAAGTTTAAAGATTCTTTTCTTGCCTCCTGCGTATTACCAACATCTTGATGAAGCCACAATGAAACGGGGACATCTCCAGTGACTTCTGACCCTTCAAATTTCTTGAATCTTGGGACAGCGTTCTTCCCATTTTTGCCCCAATAAACCAGACTGGCGTTTACATTTTCGAGGTGTCGTTCTTCGGAATATCTCCATACAGCAGTTTCTTTTGGCCAAATTTCATCACCTGTGTTTGGCTGGATAATTGCGTAGTAGAGATTGGGACGTTCATTTTTATTTTTGTTACAAGTATAATCAACTGACTTCCATACTCCGCGAGGGTCGTCATCCATATTTTTTGAGCGGTCGATTTTGTCTATATGGATAATTTTATTGATGTTAAATGCACTTTTATTTTTTGAGAACACCAATACATGGTCATGTTGGTCGCTGATAAACTTGGCATCATTTTGCGGTGAAAATTTTTTTTGCCATATAACATTTTGGATGAAGTTCGCTCGCCCGAAAATCTCATCCATGATCACCTTCAGATAATGTGCTTCATTATCGTCAATCGTCACCCAAATGCTCCCATCCTCCGACAGCAACTCGCGCAAGAGTTCAAGGCGCGGATAGATAATCGCCAGCCACTTGGTGTGCTCCAGATTGTCGTCGTAATGCTCAAAAGCGCTGCGGGTGTTGTAGGGCGGATCAATAAAAATGCACTTCACCTTTCCGGCATAATAGGGCAGCAAAGCTTTCAGCGCATCAAGATTGTCGCCCTGAATCAGCATATTGGCCGTATCGCGCTCCCCGCAGGAAAGCTCCCGCACCTCCTCCAGCAGCCGGTATGGCGTCTCCGATGCTGCATGAATATCCCTGTCGCGGGTAAGCCAGTGCAAAAGCGGCATAGTGTTTCTGGTCTCTTTGATGTCAAACAAATTGTTCTTTCGAATCAGCCAAATCTCAGCACTCTGGTCGGTCAGCAAAGGGTTATGGCCGATAAAGATAAGCAACGATTTATATTAAACGTGCAGTTTTTAAGTGGAGACAGGAGAACGGGAATCTCAAGAGTATTGATTGTCCTCCTCTCCGAAGGGCAGTACCCATCAATCTTTAAAGAGTCAGGGTAGAATAAATTTGCAGAAAAAATTGGTATTGCCTATAATACCACTATGTATAAGATTGTCATTGATACCAACGTTTTAATCAGTGCACTCCGATCAAAAAAGGGGGCTTCGTTTCGCTTGCTCTCAATGGTAGGAACAGAAATATTTGACATTGCTCTTTCGGTTCCGCTGGTTTTGGAGTATGAAGCTGTCGCAAAAAGAGAGCTAAAGGTGTTGGGGCTGGATTCATCTGATATTGATGATATTCTTGATTACCTCTGCTTGGCTGGAGATAAACGGCATATATTTTACCTGTGGAGGCCGCTGCTCAGAGACCAAAAAGATGACATGGTGCTGGAGCTTGCCGTAGAATCGGAGAGTAACTGGGTTGTCACCTTCAAAAAGCATGACTTTAAGGGATGTGAAACATTCGGAATCAATCTTGCCACACCACAAGAATTTTTACACTTTATAGGGGAGGGATAATGAGCACGTTAAGTGTCAGATTACCGGAATCATTGCATAAAAAGGCAAAAGAGCTGGCGGTTTTGGAGCATATTTCGGTGAATCAGTTGATCAGCTCTGCGCTGGCCGAAAAAATCTCTGCGCTGATGGCTGAAGAGTATCTCCACCAAAGAGCTGCACGGGGTAGCCGTGAAAAATTTGTTCGCGCGATGTCGAGAGTGAAGGAGTGCGAGCCGGATGAAGAGGATCGGTTGTAGGCCAGATATTGCTGGATGTAACCGGATGCTATTTGGAATACTCGTTTTGCGTAATAGCGTGGGGATCGTTTGATAAAATGATAACATATTTGTATTTTTTTATGATTTCGTTGTTTGTCTCGATTTTTCAATAACACTTAACAAAAACTATCATGAAGCGATATGCGAAACAACACATTTCCCGCCTCTGGATTGTGGCATTGCTGGCTCTTGTTGGTTTGTTGACGGCGTCAGACAAAGCCTTTTCTTCTGACCAAATCGAAGCACCTGCGAAACGATTAGGTGACCGCTATGGCGGTGGCATAGTTTTTTATGTTGATGCTACAGGCCAGCACGGGCTGATTGCTGCTCCGGGCGATTTTAAGGACAAAATGAGTTGGGATAAGGCTCTAACTGAATGTAAAATGCTTGAATATGAGGGTTATCGTGATTGGCGCCTCCCATCGATAACTGAGTTAAATAAACTTTTTTTGGCAAAAAGCACTGTTGGTGGTTTTGCTGATAGCGACGACTATTACTGGAGTTCTTCGGTGGAGAAATCGGTGAACAAAGGCGAGATTGTATGGTATCAGGATTTCGGTGATGGCACCCAGAGCTATAGCGACAGGGGTAAGGCTGAGAACAATCGTGTTCGTGCTGTGCGGGCATTTTAACCATTTATCTATAAGCGATGAGTAAGGGACTGGGGGGGGGGCATCCCCCTTTCCCGATTTATACACGAGTTCAGCATAATCTATTGATGCTCTTTTATTATAAGGCAGCCCCTCTCAGAGTAATCTTCAGACAACATATTTTGTGCAGCATTCCTCAGGTTGGTCCAGACATCTCATCTTCCAGTAACTGGTTGTTGTAGGGTTTGAGTAATTATTACTTATATTTCCATGCAGGATAAGGGGTCATTCTCATTTCTCTTGGTGGAATTTATTCTTTGCCCTTTGTTTCTTAACAATCACCAACTATAACAGCCATGTCAAACGAAACAACAAAAAGCAATGATTTGTCAGGTGCCTCCAACGCGCTGGTTGAGACGCTAGCTAAAATTAATCAGCAGCAGGTCGAAATGATTACTAACGGGATTAAATCTTCTACAGATGTTTTTTTACCCTTGAGCAGAGCCTCTATTGAGCTTTTTACCTCTGTTTTAAATGCGTTTATCCAGATATTGCAGAACGTACTGACAGCGATTACTCCTCAAAAGTCTACAGGCGAAAAGCAAGCTGGTGCTCCCGGTAATCCACCGTCTACGAAATAGAGAGTATCTCCTCTTCCAGTAACTGCTGGTTGTAAAGCTCGGCATAGAGGTGTTGCCGGGCGAGCAGCTCTTCGTGGGTGCCGCTCTCAACAATGGTACCCTCTTTCAGCACCACTATGCGGTCGCAGTTTTTTACCGTTGAAATCCGGTGGCTGATCAGCAGGATAGTTGTGTCAGGGAGTTTCTTCAGGAGTGCCTCGAAGATGCGTGCTTCAGTGTCGGTGTCGACAGCAGAAAGTGCATCGTCGAGAACGAGAAGCTCTGGTTTCCATGCAATTGCTCTGGCAATGCAGGCTCTCTGTTTTTGTCCACCGGAGAGATTAATTCCTTTCTCTCCGAGCATGGTCTCGAATCCCTCGGGGAAATCTTCGACGTCGTCATAGAGCATGGCTATTTTACTTGCATCAATAACCGCTTCGGCATCATCATCCCGGCTGCCCCAGTTGATGTTATGTGCAATGGTGTCGGAAAAGAGAAAGTTAACCTGAGGCACAAAGCCGACGAGCTCTCTCAATGTGGTGATAGGAAAACTTCGGATGTCGCGGCCATCAAGCAGTATGGAGCCCTCGACCGGTTCGTAGAGTCGCGGAATAAGATTGACCAGTGTTGTTTTTCCTGAGCCGGTTGCTCCGACAATTGCAACTTTTGAGCCTGCGGCTATATCGAGTGTAATGTTGTTCAAGACAGGATTTTTCTCCTGGCCGGGGTAGTGAAACCGGACGTTGTGGAAAGAGAGTGTGCCGGTGAAGGTTTTATTATCAATGAGGCTCTCCTCTTTTTCGGTGATATCTGGTTTGATGCTGAAAATTTCATTCAGCCTGATCTGGGCTGATGCGGCTCTCTGTATAATACTGGTGACCCAGCCGATGGAGATGATTGGCCAGCTCAGCATGGAGACGTAAACAATAAATTCTGCGATTCCCCCCACGGTCATGCTTTTCTCAATAACGCTGATGCCGCCAACCCAAACCACCGGTAGCAGCGAAAATGCGGTCATGGAAGTAAGAAATGCAAAAAAAAGCGCTTGCAGTTTTCCGAGGGAAAGGTTTTTGTTGTAATACTCTTTGTTGAGGGTTTTAAACCGCTCGATTTCAAAAGATTCTCGGGTGTAACTTTTCACGACCCTGATGCCGGAAAGGTTCTCCTGTACCAGATTGGTTATTGCTGCGTAGCTCTCCTGAATGCTTTTTGACCTTTTTTGCATGGAGCTGCCGATTTTATAGACGGAATAGCTCAGAATTGGCGCGGGCAGCAGGGCGAAGAGAGTCAGCTTCGGGGAGATGGCTATCATTGCTACAAGCGCGAATACAAGCCGGAAGAAGGTGTTGAGGGAGTACATGATGCCTGGGCCGAGGAACTCTCTTATGGCGTTCAGGTCGTTGGTGCCTCTTGAAATGAGCTCGCCGGTACTTGTGGTATTGTAAAAACGTCGTGGCAGGGTCTGCAGGTGTTTGTAGTAATCGTTTTTCAGGTCAAATTCAATGTGCCGGGAAGCGACAATAATGTTCTGTCGGACAAGAAAGAGAAAATAGCCGCTTAAAAGAGCGAATAGAAAGTAAATACCGGTATAGCGGAGAACATCCAGTAGCTCGAACTTCCGGTTCATGGTGTCAATGGCAAGACCGATATACTTTGGTGCTATAACAGCGAAGAGGTTTGTCAGGATGATAAAGAGAAAGCCTGACCAGAGATTTTTTTTATACCTTGAGAGATAAGGCTTCAGGCTGAGAAGATTTTTCATCCGTCTAATGTTTTTGAATTGACGGTAGTAATGTATAATAAGAATAGAGAAAACAAAACTTCATATCGGCTTCTGTTTTATGGCATTTGATTCAAATAAAAACTATTACTCTATCGGCGAGGTCACTAAAATTGCCGGTGTCCCTGCTTACCTGCTCCGGTACTGGGAGACTTTTTTTAATGAGCTGACTCCGGCAAGGGACACAAGAGGAAACAGACGGTACACCAATCGTGATATAGCCATGGTGCTCAATATTAAGGATCTGGTCTATGTGAAAGGGTATAAGCTGGGTAAGGCAAGTGAAATTGTCAAAGGCAATCCCCGTAATAGTGAGGAGGATCATAAAACAACCGAAATTCTCAAGTTGCAGAAACAGATTGGCAGTGCAAAGAGTCGTCACAGTGCGGTTGATGAACGGCGTATGTTGCTGCTGAAGGAGATAAAAGGGGAGATTGAAGATATTCTTCAGTTGCTTGGGTAAAAACAAAAAAACCGGCTTTCCACCGGTTTTTTTGTTGTAATCAATCTGCCGCTTACTGAGCGTACAGCACTTCAAACTGTCCGGTACCGCCCTTGCAGACATGCTCGACCCAGCGGCCATAAGCGCCACCGCTCCAGCGATACTCTTCAAGGTTCTGGGAACGGAACTGGGGTGCAGCATAGCGCACTTTGAATCCCTTTGGAAGAACGATTTTCAACTGTGCATCAACCGTAAAGTCATTGAACTTACCTACCATACCGTGGTGTACCAGCGGGATAAGAGGGTGGTTCAGGATTCTGCGAAGTCCACCGCCGGCATCGACAGATACGCCGGGGAAATCACCGTCAACCTTAACTTCGATACCCTGTGAGTCAGAACGGAAGCCAGCTTCCACTGATGCAGGCCTGTTCAGCTTGTCTGCAGGGAAGAGTTCTGCCCAGCGAGCAATAGAATCGACAATACCGGAACCGCCATGAGAGAAACGCCATCTCGTAACACCGACAGGGCCTTTTTCACCGCTCTGGGTGCCGATGCTGTTCACTTCAATTTTTGAAATTCTTTGACCACCTTCGTTCAGTGCGGTAAAGGCAGGGCCGATAAACCAGAATTCACGAATCCAGTCGTTGAATGCGCCTGTTGACTGCAAGGCACTGAGGGTTCCTTCCCAAGTGTCAATAACATCATTATTGTCAAGAGGAACCTTCATGATAATGTCATGGAACTGACGTCCCTGCATGTAGATCGGGTTCGGGACATTTCTTTTTACTGCGTCTGAGCGGTAGTAGAAGAGGTTGACAACGGAGCCTTCAAAAGAGAATGAGTGGGAAAAGTCGCCTACAGAAACGGAGCCTTCACCAACGCAGATTCTTCTTTCTTTGGTTTCATTGGCAATATCAGCCTCGACAACCAACTTGCTTTTTGTGCTGTCTACAATTGACTCAATAACAGCAGAAAACCTTACGAAACCTTTTGCCGGATCAAGAGGTTTCACATTGATCTTGATGTTACAGTCTGCCGGTAGCAAAGGCAGTGCAGGAGGCACGTTAACCTTGGCCCTGCATTTTACTTTGCCCCACGAGCTTGAACCGCCCTCGAGTACGATCTCATAATCTGAGTGTGCGGTAGTGGTGTCTTTAGTGCCGAAAAGAGCCATAATGAGTTCTCCTTTTTCTAATGGCGTTGAAATTGGATATTATCAGGAAAAAATTCATGGAGACTATTCCTGTTAAGTAACAGATTGTAATAAATTTAAAGAATAAAAATCAATAATTAAAGTAAAATATCTCCTGCAGGATCATCTCTTTACCAGAAAAGTCATTTCTTTCGGTTCTTTCGTGTGAGATGGGCATTTTTTTTACTTTTTTTGTTGCCGCTGATAACTTTTTTATCCTTCTATGACCACATTATCCCGCTCAATGTCCCAACTGAGTCATTCTCGTTATGCGGCTTCCGTATTGAGTGGTCTCTTTCTTGGTCTGTCGTTCCCTTCTTATCCGTTTATTCGTCTTGAACTACTGGCATGGATTGCGCTTGTTCCGTTGCTCCTTTCCCTTCGTACGGTTGAGAAAGCAGGGGAGTTTTTTCGTCGTGTTTATCTTTCTATGCTCCTGTTTTGTTTGATCAGCCTCTGGTGGGTAAGCCTTGCTACTTTGCCAGGAGGTGTTCTCACTATGTTTGCGCAGGCTTTTTTTTTGACGGTACCCCTCCTGGCTTTTTATGCGGTTAAAAAAATGGCCGGGTACCGTTTTGCACTGTTTTCTCTTCCGTTTCTCTGGGCAGCCTGGGAGTGGGCCTATATGCAGCAGGATCTTTCGCTTGGATGGCTTACCCTCGGTAATTCACAGGCAAATTTAAACCTTATGATTCAGTATGCCGATGTAACCGGTGTCTGGGGTATCAGTTTCTGGCTTTTGTGGTTCAATGTGCTTGCTGTTATGGTTTTGATCGGGAGTAAAAAAGAGGTATTTCGTTTTGTTACTCCCATGACCCTCATGATCGTTGCTCCATTGCTTTACTCTTTAGTGTTTGTGTTCCGTGATAGAGACAATATTGGGACTGCGGCTCAGCTTCGTGTTACGCTTGTTCAGCCGAATATTGATCCCCATGGAAAATGGGTACAGCAGAATAGTGGCGATATTATGGATCGATATTACTGGATGACCGGTAAAGCTGTGCGTGATAACAGGCCTGATCTTGTGATATGGCCGGAAACAGCCATTCCCTTCTCTATTTTTGATACAAACTATGCCCCTGATCTCCAATCTTTGCGGGTATCGCTCCGTCAGTGGCATACACCCCTCTTGACCGGGTTTGTCGATGTCATGTACTTGCATAACAAGCCTTATGAAGCCTATAACGCATCAATGCTGCTTGATCCTGGCAATGGAAGGCCCCAGATTTACCGCAAAATGCACCTTGTCCCATTTGCGGAAAGGGTGCCTTATATTGATTATTTTCCATGGCTTGGTTATGCAACTTTTTCACTTTCTGGTATCAGTGGATGGGGCCGTGGGCTTGAGACTGCTGTCATGAAGCTTACCACGGCAAAGTATGGTGAGGTCGTTATCGCCAATTTTATCTGTTATGAATCAATTTTCCCCGGTCATGTTGCGGAGTTTGTTCGGAAAGGGGCAAGGCTTCTTACCCTCGTGACCAACGATGGCTGGTATGCAACTTCCTATGGCCCTTATCAGCATCTGGCTATTGGCAGGCTGCGCTGTATTGAGAATCGTCGGGCGATGGCGCGGTGCGCCAATACAGGGCTTACAGTTGTTCTTGATAAATACGGACGTACGATTGCGGAAATTCCATGGTGGGAGAAGCAGACTTTGACGGCGGAGGTCCCGCTTGAGAGCCGCTTGACTTTTTATACCCGTTATCCCGATATATTACCGAAAGTTGCAACAGGCATATCAGCGCTGTTGTTTCTTGTCGCGGTTATAAAAAATCAGAGACGGGTGACTACGACAGACCGTAAGCCTTGATTTTTCTGTAGAGGGTTCGTTCTGTAATACCAAGTACGAGAGCGGTTTTCCGTTTGTTTCCATGGCATGTTTCAAGTGCTTCGGCGATCGACTTTTTTTCTATGTCGTCCAGAGATCGCAATGGCTCCGGCTCCTTTTCATGGCCATTTTCAATGGGAGTTGGGATCAGGGCGTTGCAGTTCTGCGGAATTGCTGCGGGAACATCGGGCAGAAGCAACGGTACAAGCGGTTTGGTTTGAACAAGATGCTGAAGGAGCTGGCGTATATCACTGACCTCCTGCCGAAGCTGTATAAGATTGCTGTAGATGATCTGGAGTTCGTTTTTTTCTGAACGTGCCGGATCATGCACCAGACTTTTATACCTGTTTCTCTGCACCAGATGTTTTTCAAGAATTTCAGGTGTGATGTATTTGCCTTTTTCAAGCACAAGCAGTGATTCTATAAGATGTCTAAGCTCTCTGACATTTCCCGGCCAGGGATAGCGCATCAGCATTTCAGCAGCATCCGGACTGAAGCCTTCAAAGACGATTTTGTGTTTTTGTTCAAACTCATGCACAAAATTTTCGGCAAGCTGGAGAATGTCCCGTCCTCTTTCCCGAAGTGGAGGGATCTGGAGTTCAACACTGCGCAGACGGTAAAAGAGGTCTTCCCGAAAGTTTTTTTCAGCAACGGCCTGATACATATTTTTGTTTGTTGCAGCAATGATGCGTGCATCAGAATAGATGGTCTCTGATGATCCGACCCTTTGAAATTCTCCAGTTTCAATAACCCGCAAAAACTTTACCTGGGTTTCAAGAGGCATTTCACCAATCTCATCAAGAAAAATTGTTCCTCTGTCAGCGCTTTCAAAGTACCCTTTCCTGCTTTGTACTGCTCCGGTGAAGGCTCCTTTTTCATGGCCGAAAAGCTCAGATTCCAGAATACCGACTGGAATAGCGCCGCAGTTGACGGGAATAAAGCTTTTATCAGCACGGCGGCTGTTTGCATGAATAAATCGTGCCAGCACCTCTTTACCGGATCCCGTTTCTCCGATGATCAGTACAGTAATATCTGTCTCTGCAACCTGGAGGGCAAGCTGCTTGAGCTGGGAGATAAGGAGTGATTGTCCGATGATTTCGGGTTCTCGTTTCATCAGGTTTTTTGGCTTTCGATTCAATGAGCAGAGTGTTTATATGGCAGGAATAACAAATCCTGCAAACGGCAGTTTTTTTGCAGCCGCTTCAGCCTCCTGTTTTGATGCAAAGTTGTTTTTCAGTTGTACCCTGTATAACTCTCCCTGCAGGACAGTTTCTGCCGGAGCGTGACTGGATATTTGTTTTGCAAGGGCTTCAGCATTTTCCCTGCTTTTGAAACTCCCGAATCGCACAGTAAAACTCTTTTGCCCTGTACTGGTAGTCTCCTGTTTTGCGGCCTTTACCCGTGGTTGTACAGGTATCGTTTTCTCGGGAATGCTCACCTTCTTTTCGCTTTTTTTTAAACGGGCAGTGGGCAGATGCTTCGTGGTGTCTTGTTTACCAGCCTGGGGATGAACAGGTGCTGCGCTTTCCATTACGAGACTGTAGGCGGCTATTCGTGATCTGCTTATTTGATCAAGAGCTGGATCAGGATAGATTGCCAACTGTTTTTGATAGAGAGAAACCGCTTGTGCTCCATCCTCAGAAAGAAGGGCTTCAAGCACCAGCTTTTCAGAGGGAAGAGCAACTTTTTGCCTGAGATTTTCTAACAAATAAACCTTATCTTCTGCCACATAACGCATGATTTCCCGGGCGTATGATTGCTCGCCGGCAGAGTGCAGTACGGGTGGGCAGAAGAGGGCAACAGAGAGCGCAACAGAGAGTGGCGCTGCAATTTTGCGGATAAGCAATATCGTCTTGTCAGAAAGCATTGGCTCGTGTTGTTTACGTGTTGTTCACTGTTTTTCGATAAGCGCCAGTTTATGAATATGCCGAATTTTTTCATATAAAATCAATTGCATTCCATGCATCTTCTCTCAGTCAAAGCTTTTGCGAAAATTAATCTCGGTCTTTTGATAACCGGGAAACGCCCTGACGGGTATCATACGCTTGAGACTATTTTTGCACCCATTAACTGGTATGACACCATCGAATTTAGCGATTCGGAGCTGATTTCGATGAGTTGCTCCAATATTGATCTTCCGGTTGACGACAACAACCTTTGTATCAAGGCGGCCAAGTCCCTTCAGCAGTTTGCCGGTATACAGAAGGGTATCGCCATGACCCTGCATAAAGAGGTGCCTTTTGGCGCCGGGCTCGGAGGTGGAAGCAGCGATGCGGCAACAGTGCTCAGAGTGCTCAACAATCTTTGGCAGCTCAACGTCTCTTCTGCCGAACTGCACGCACTTGCGGTTAAACTCGGTGCCGATGTGCCATATTTTCTTGCCATGAAAGGACTTGCATACGCAGAAGGTATCGGCGATGAACTTGATGATCTTGGTCTTACTCTTCCTTATTATATACTAACAGTATTTCCCGAAGAGCACATCTCAACCGTTTGGGCCTATAAAAATTTTTATCCACATTTTGATCGTGAACTTCCCGATCTAAAAATACTTGCATCAGAACTTTGCCGTTTCGGGAAAAAAGAGGGCTTACCCGCCTTTGAAAATGATTTTGAGTCTGCGGTGTTCGATCACTTTCCTGCGGTTCGACTTGTCAAGAGCACCCTGCTTGAAGCGGGAAGCTTTTTTGCGTCACTTTCCGGCAGTGGGTCAGCAGTCTTCGGGTTCTTCGAGAGGGAGGGTGAGGCACTGGCGGCCATGAAGCGCCTGCCGGAAACGTATCGGTTGAGCCTGACCCCCCCGGGTTTTTCCATGGTGCAGTGATTGCTCACCCTTTTCGCCCTTGCGCCATAATCTCACTCAGTTCAGCGCTGATAAGTCGCAGATCCTCATCCAGAAAATGAGAAGAATGCAGGCGGGCGCGTTTGACCTCGGTCACGTCGAGTCTTGCATCCATGACATGCGGCGTAAAAAGCGGAGCAGTGCATAGCACGGTGCCCTCCGGTCCTGTCACTGATGAGTTGCCCCAGTAGGTGAAGCTGTCTTCATTGCCAACGCGGTTGACGCAGGCGACATAACTGCTGAAGAGAAACGAGTAGGTTGAGGCAATGGTCTGCCACTGGGTTACAATGGCAGGGTTGCCGCTGCCGGGAGACATGCGCAGGGGGCTCGACATCAGCACAACAAGCAGTTTGGCGCCCTGGTGGGCAAGCAGGTAGGGTACCGAAACGTGCCAGAAATCCTCGCAAATGGCTACACCAATTTTTCCAAGCCTTTTTGAGATGACGGCCTTGATTTGCTGACCGGCGGAGAAGTAGCGCAGCTCTTCAAACATTCCGTAGGTTGGCAGATAGATTTTCCTGTGGATGCTTTGCCCCGTCCCATCCTCAAACATGAAAGCCGAGTTATAGACACCATAGTCATTGCTCAGCTCAATGCCGCCGCAGATAATGCAGATCTTCCGGCTCAGTTGACGAAGGGGATCAAATCGTGCATCTTCAATATGCATGGCTATGTCCTGTGCGGCATCCTGCACATTGTAGCCTGTCAGCGACAGTTCCGGGAAAACGATGGCATCGGCGCCATCCCGGATTGCCTCTTCAGCAAGGGTGCAGTGTCGGGCAAGATTCTCATCGAAGTTGGCCAGCGTGCAGTCGATTTGGGCTATTCGCAGTTTTGCGTTCAGCATTGTTGCGTCCGTTTTAATGATAAGGATAGAAACAATAGAAGGTGAGCGACAGCAGGGCAAGGATCCACATACCTGTGCGTACCTCAGTGACCTTTCCTGTTAAAAGTTTCAGAAGGACATAGACGATAAATCCCGCAGTAATCCCTACGCCGATATTGAAGGTGAAGATCATGAGCACAATCGTCAGAAAGGCGGGCAGCAGTTCGCTGTAATCACTGAAATCCATCTTTGTTACCGATTGCATCATGAACATGCCGACAACCACCATTGCAGGGCCGTAGGCGAAGGGCGGCACAATGGTAAGCAGGGGAGAGAAGAAAAGGGCAAGAGCAAAAAGAGCGGCAACGACTATTGCGGTGAAGCCTGTTTTGCCTCCCTGTTGGATGCCGGAAGCCGACTCGATATAGACGCCAGCCGTAGTGGTTCCAAAAAGAGAGGCAGCAATGGTTGAAAGTGCATCAACCAGCATCGGCTTCTCAATCTCCGGCAGGTTATCGTTTTCATCGAGCAGGTTCGCTCTTGAGGCTAGCCCGAAGAGTGTTCCCATGGTATCGACAAAATCCATCACCAGTACGCTGATGATCACACCTGCAAATCCCCAGGTCAATGCTCCCTGCAGGTTGATTTTCATGAAGATCGGCTCAATGGAGGGGGGCATACTGATGAGCGCAGTGGGGAGTGGAACAAGGCCGGTCAAGAGAAATGCCAAGGTGGTGATGGCCATACCGGCAAGAAGGGCGCCTGTTATCTTCCGGATCAGCAGGACGGCGGTAATAAGGAGACCGCAAAGACTCAGCAGTACCGGGAGTTTGGCAATATTGGCCAGTTGTACCGGCGCTCCTGGAATACCGAGCGTCACGATGCCCATGTCGTTCAGCCCGAGAAAAGCAAGAAACAGGCCGATTCCCACTGAAAAGCTGTGTTTGAGCGAAGAGGGAATCGCTTCAGCCAGCCATTGACGCAGCCCGCCGAGGGTGATCAGAGTAAAAAGAATGCCGCTGATAAAAATAGCGGCCATTGCTGTCTGCCATGAGTAGCCAAGTGTCTGTACTACAGTATAGGCGATAAAGGCATTTTCTCCCATATACGGCGCAACCGCAAAGGGGCGTTTGGCATAGATCCCCATCAAAAGGGTTCCAAAGATTGCTGAGAGAATGGTCGCCGTCATAGAGGCGCCTTTCGGGATGCCTGCTGCGGCAAGGATGGCGGGATTGACTATAATAATATAGGACAGCGTGAAAAAGGTCGTGATGCCGGCAATTGTTTCCTGCCGGTAATCGGTGTTGAGTCTGTCGAAATTAAAATATGATCGAATGGTCATAGTCATGGCAGGATAGCGGGAAAAGTCTTCAAGAAGAGAAGATAAACATAAAGCGTGAAAACGGGGAGGGATAAATATTCGGCTGAGTTATCTGAAAAATTGGGGGTTTGTGCACTCACACGCATATTGAGGATGTAATGATTTTGTGATAAAAGTCATATATTGGCCGGGTCAAAACTATTGTATCGTGCAGAAACGCTTTACTTCTCTTATGCTGTCATTATCGATTGAGGAACTTGCGAAAAGGGCTGGAAAGATAAAACTTGTTATTTCCGATAATGACGGTGTATTCACGGATAACGGTGTTTATTATTCGGAGAGGGGCGAGGAGATGAAGCGTTATTCCATCAGGGATGGCATGGGGGTTGAGCGACTGAGAAACCGTGGTATTGAGACCAGCATTATGACCGGTGAGGTTTCGCCAAGTCTTAAGAAGCGAGCAGAAAAGCTTGGTATGAAGAGGCTTTATCTTGGTGTCAAGGACAAGTTTTCCATGCTGGATGCAGTGCTTGCTGAAACAGGCCTTCACCGCTATGAACTGGCCTATATAGGGGATGACGTCAATGACGTCGAAATAATGGAGGAGATAGCCAGGGAGGGTTTGACAGGATCTCCCCGTGATGCAACAGTTTTTGTAGAACCATATATTCACTATCGGGCTCAAGCCGATGGAGGTTACGGCGCATTCAGGGATTTTGCCGAGTGGCTTCTTTCGCTCAGAAATTCCTGAGCATATTTTTTGTTTTATTAACAGCGATTCCGGACATTTCCATTAAAAGGAATGGATGGTACGTTTTATCCAGAGTAAATATATGGCGGAAATTACCATAGGGAACAGGATCGTAGGGGATGGACATCCCGTATTTGTTATCGCTGAAATCGGCATCAATCATAACGGGTCGATGGATGTTGCCAAAAAACTTATTGAGGGCGCGGCTCTCGCAGGTTGTGATGCAGTAAAGTTTCAGAAACGCACTCCTGAACTTTGCGTGCCGAAGGATCAGCGCGATATCGAGCGTGATACCCCGTGGGGTCGCATGAAGTACATTGATTACCGCTACAAGGTTGAGTTCGGGCGTGACGAGTATCAGGAAATAGACCGGTTCAGCAAAGAGCACGGTATTTTATGGTTTGCATCCTGCTGGGATGAGGACTCGGTTGATTTTATGGAACAGTTTGAGCCGCCCTGTTACAAGGCAGCTTCAGCGTCGCTGACCGACCTGGCGCTTCTGAAGAAAACCGCAGCAGCCAGCAGACCGCTTATTATCTCTACCGGTATGTCCACCATGGAAGAGGTTGAAAAAACAGTCACAGAGCTGGGAACAGAGAAGCTTCTTGTTGCTCACACCAATTCAACCTACCCCTCTCCGATCGAGGAGTTGAACCTTCGGATGATTACAACACTGAAAGCTCTTTATCCCACGGTGCCGATCGGGTATTCCGGCCATGAAGTGGGACTTTCCACCACATGGGCCGCTGTGGCTCTTGGTGCAACCTTCATTGAACGTCATGTAACCCTTGATCGTGCCATGTGGGGATCTGACCAGGCTGCCTCGGTTGAACTTTCAGGGATGGCAAGGCTTGTTTCAAATATCCGCGATATTGAAAAAGCTCTTGGCGATGGAGTCAAGCGCGTCTATGACGGTGAGGCTGCAGCACGCAAAAAATTACGGAGATCCTGATTTTTCATTTTACTCTGTTGAAAAACAGCAAATCAATGGATTTATAATAAATATTTGATGTGGAACTCTTTTAATAAAGCATCTCATTATGAGCAACAACAGTAATAACGGTACAATGCCTGTCCAGGAGTTTGAATACAAGGCTGAAATGAAGCAGCTTCTGGATCTTATTGTGCATTCTCTTTATACTCATCCAGAAATCTATCTCAGGGAGCTGATTTCAAATGCTTCTGATGCCTTAAGCAAGGTGCGTTTCAATGCACTGACCGATCAGGACATCCTTGACAAGGAGGCTGAGCTTGCCGTCAGAATAAGTATCGATTCCAAAGAGATGACCTTTGTCATTGAAGACAGTGGTGTCGGTATGACGGAAGAGGAGCTGATTGCAAATCTCGGAACGGTTGCAAAGTCAGGGACACTCAGCTTTATGCAGTCACTGAAAGAGCAGCAGAAACAACTTGACGGCAACCTTATCGGCCAGTTCGGTGTGGGTTTTTACTCAGTATTTATGGTCACCGAAGAGGTCACGGTTGAGACCAGAAGTGCTCGTCCGGACTCGCAGGGCTACCGCTGGCGTTCGGGTGGTCAGGGTACCTATACGATTGAAAAAATTGATAAAGCTGAGCGTGGCACAAAAATCTCTTTCAAGTTTAAAGAGGAGCACAAAGAGTTTGCTGAAGAGTACCGTGTTGAGCAGATCATCAAAAAGTATTCCAACTTCGTTGACTTTCCGATCTATCTCGGTGAAAAGCAGGTCAACAGTATTACCGCGCTCTGGCAGCGCTCAAAAAGCGAGCTGAAGGATGAAGAGGTCAATGAGTTCTACAAGTTCATTGCCAACGATTATAATGATCCTCTTGATTTTCTGCCGATTTCAGTCGAAGGCATGGTCACCTTCAAAGCGCTCCTCTTTCTGCCAAAAGAGGCACCGCCGGAGATGCTTTACCGGCAGAGTGAGCTTGAAAACCGTGGCCCGCAGCTTTATGTCAAAAAAGTGCTGATCCAAAATGAATGCCGTGATCTTCTGCCCGAATACCTTCGCTTTATAGCTGGTGTTGTCGATACGGAAGATCTTTCCCTCAATGTGTCGAGAGAGGTCGTGCAGTCAAGTCCGGTCATGGCAAAGATTCGCCAGATTCTTACCACCAAGATTCTCGGCTGGTTTGAAACACTTGCAAAAGACCAGCCTGAAAAGTTCAAAACATTTTACAAGGCATTTGGTCCCATTATCAAGATCGGTCTGAATACGGACTTTACCAATCGTGACAAACTTATTGAGCTTCTTCGGTTTGAAAGTACCAAGACGGAAGAGGGTGAGTATGTGACCCTCAGGGAGTATTCGGATAGAATGGGTGAAGACCAGAAAGAGATCTACTATCATTCTGGAAGCAGCCGGAGCCAGCTTCTTGCGCACCCTAATCTTGAATATTTCCAGGATATGGGCATTGAGGTTTTGCTGCTCAGCGATCCGGTTGATGTTTTTGTCATTCCTTCGATTCATGAATTTGACAAGAAGCCTCTCAAGTCGATTGAAAAGGCTGATATTGACTTTTCGAAGCAGAAAAAGGAGAAGAACGCTGAACCTCTTGCAGAGAATCTTCTTTCTCCGGTGCTGCAGCTCTTCCGCGAAACACTTGGCGAAGGGATTGAGGATGTCATTGAGTCACATCGGCTTGTCAACTCGCCCGTAACGCTGGTGAGCGGAAAAGATGGTCTCGACAGCCAGATGGAAAAGATGATGAAGATGATGCAGAGTAATATGCCTGCCGCGAAAAGGATTCTTGAGGTCAATACGTCACATCCGATTATCCGAAATCTTGCCGGTATGATCATGGCCGATGCAAATAATCCTCTGATCAGAACGGTCATGAAGCAGCTTTATGAAGGGGCTCTGTTTCTTGAGGGTGGTCTTGATTCGACTACAGCATTTTTATTGAGAATGAACGAGTTGATTGAAGCGGCAACTCTTTCCAGATAAGATGGATTCAAAAACCTATTAAACAGTGAATTCGTGAACAAGGGAAGGGATTTCGATGCAAGGGAAGTTGCGGTATTTCAGAAGAACGAGATAACCGAGCATCATATTTATACAAATCTTTCCAGCAGAGTAAGCGGTGTTAAAAACCGCCGCATACTCTCCCAGATAGCTGACGATGAGATGCGTCATTACAACGTCTGGAAAACATATTCCAGACGTGATGTTCGCCCTGATCGTTTCAGGGTATGGTTTTACACGCTGATCAGTATGGTGTTCGGCTTTACTTTTGGCATCAAGCTGATGGAAAACGGCGAAAAAAGGGCACATGATCTCTATAGTCGTCTGCCAGGCTCATTCAAGGAGATCAACGGTATTGTCCGTGATGAGGAGGAGCATGAACAAGCCCTGCTGATGCTGCTTGATGAAGATCGTCTGAAATACACCGGTTCAATTGTCCTTGGTCTGAATGATGCTCTGGTTGAGTTGATGGGGGTGCTGGCCGGTCTTACGTTTGCCCTTCATAATACAACCGTTGTTGCGTTGACGGCTTCCATTACCGGCATTGCCGCCGCTCTTTCCATGGCAGCTTCCGGGTATCTCTCTACAAAATCAGATCCTGGCGGGAAAAACCCTTTTACAGCCTCACTCTATACTGGTGTTGCCTATATTTTTACCGTTCTGGCGCTGATCGCTCCCTATCTCATTTTTGAAGATCTCTACATCTCCCTTGGACTCTCATTTTTTGTTGCAGTCTGCATCATAGGTTTTTTCAACTACTATATTTCCGTTGCGCGTGATCTCCCATTCAAAAGCAGATTTTTTGAAATGGTAGGCTTGAGTTTTACTGTTGCGGCTCTGAGTTTTCTGGCTGGTTATGCCATCCACTTTGCCTTCCCTGATATTCTGATGTAGTTCCCATCAGTTCTACCCTCAGGCAATGACCGATTGCAGCAGCGCCCCAACTGCTGCTGCGTCGACAGGTTGCGCTGTGTTAATTTCAAGAGTGATTTCCTTTTCTTCGGCTGTCAAAGCCTCCTCTTTTTCGAGCTGTGAAGCAAGCACTTCGGTGTCGGCTTCTGAGGCATCGTTTCCACTCAGAGAGCGTTGCTGAACTCTTTCCATGAGCACCTTTTCCGGAGCTGAAAAACGCAGAATCCTGCAGGGAGTCTTGATGCTTTCGGCGAGATCCATGAACAGTTTCCGCTTTTCAGCCTTCTGAAATGTCGCATCCACTATGACGGATATCCCTGCTTCAATGCAGAGTTTGGCCACATCAAGCAGTCTATGATAGGTTAGGCTGCTGATCTCATCCGTATAGAGTGGCGTGCTTTTTGTGCTTCGCTCAAGCGGCCTTAGTCCGGCAAGCCTTTTTCGTTCGATATCCGACCGGATATGGATGCCTGGCAGTGACTGGGCAATGTCACTTGAAACGGTTGTTTTCCCGCTTCCTGAAACACCAAAGGTCAGAATGAGAAGAGGTTTTTTAGGACAGGAGTAGCCTTGTGCAAGCCGGATGTAGGAGCGATGTTCTTCAAGAATCTTTTGATCGGGAGCTTGGCCGCTGGTCTGAGCATAACGGATTGCGGCTACTTTTGCCCGTACCATTGCCCGGTAAAGAGCATAAAAGAGAAGCAGAGGGAGAGAGCTGTAATCGCCCGTTTCCATAAGATAGTTGTTAAGCAGTCTCCAGGCCAGTAGTGGTTCTCCGGCATGGTCCAGATCCATAAAGAGAAATGCCAGATCACTGATGACATCAATATTGTTGAGATGCTCATTAAACTCTATACAGTCAAAGAGAAAAATCCGGTTTTGCCACAAGACCATATTGCCGGTATGCATATCCCCATGGCATTGACGGATAAACCCTCCGATCTTTCTTTGGAGAAGAAGCGGGTAGAGCCGTTGATGCTCTTGAATTGTCCACGTTTTCAGCTCTTCAAGCTGATCAATTTCTGTCTGGTTTAACGCAATCGACTCCATGGCGGTAAAATTGTGAAGCATCGGCTTGACAATATTATCTGGTTGGCCGCAACCGCACTCAGCGGGAACTGCGGGCAGTGAGGTATGGAAGCGGGCAATCATTAGGGCCAGTTGATCAATATGTTTTCCGGTGAGCAGCTTTTGAGAAAGCATTCTGTCAAGCTCCATTGTCCTGTCAAATCGCACCATTTTAACGGCATAATCGACAATCTCTCCTTCAGCGTCAACAAAAAATGTATCTCCGGTGCGCACGACGGGCACGACAGAGAGGTAAATTTCGGGGCAGAGCCTCCGGTTGAGGCGAAGCTCCTCGTTGCAGTAGTGATGGCGCTTTTCAAGAGTTGAAAAATCCAGAAATCCAAGGTTCAGCGGCTTTTTGATTTTGTAAACCACCGACTCGGTAAGGAAAATCCAGGAAATATGCGTCTCCACCACTTCAATGGCTCCTGTGTTATGAGGATATGCTTCCGGATAGTTCAATGCTTCAACCAGGGATTTCATAAGATTATCAGTGAAAATGCTGAAAAAATTAACTCTTCATTAATATACAGGAGGAAATCGAAGCGGACAAGAATCGAGCGTCTGAAGGGATTCCTTTAAAAAAAATGTAAATTAACTATTCATTGCAGAAATATGCCGCTTCATCACATTCATGTAGTCAACTAACCGTTATGATACATCTTACAAGGATTCTTTGTCCCACCGATTACTCCCCTACATCGGATAATGCTGTACGTTATGCCGTTGAATTTGCCCGGAAAGTAGGCGCTCATGTCAGGTTTGTGCATATCCTGTCTCCAGGAGCTGTTCCCGAGAGACCCGCAGCCGCTCCGGAAGAACAAGCAGTTTCCGTTTCTCCTGCTGCTCCTGCCATTCAGCCTGACGAGGATGGAGATGCTCTTCCGGACAATTTTTCGCAGGTACTCATGGCGGAGAAAAAGAAAGGGTTGAATGCGGATTTTCGTGTGCTCAAGGGGGAAGCTCCGAAGGTTATTGCTGAGCAGGCCAGCTCCTGGGGCGCTGATCTTATCATTATGGGTTCTCATGGCCGTACCGGTCTGCAGAGGATTATGATGGGCAGTGTGGCTGAAGAGGTCTTTCGTTGTTCTGATATACCAGTACTGCTGGTCAAGGAGCAGGCTGCCGCCAAGATTACTGTGGAATGACCCATTCCACAGACAAAGTTTCACTCAATTTTAGTCTTCTACATCTTATGGAAAATTTCAGGGAATCAATTCTCGCGCTTATTACTGAAACATCGGCCAACCTGCCGAGTGATGTTCGTTGTGCACTTGCCGCAGCTATTGACCGTGAGGATCCCGCCTCCCAGGCCGGTCTTGCCATGTCAACTATCTCGGTCAATATTGATATGGCCGTTGACAATGTTTCACCGGTTTGCCAGGATACCGGTATGCCAACCTTTTTCATCCATACCCCTCGTGGCGCCGATCAGCTTTTTATGAAAAAGGAGATTGAAGCGGCTGTTGCAGAGGCATCAAAAACAGGCAAGCTTCGCCCCAATGCGGTCGATGCCATCACTGGAAAAAATTCCGGCAATAATCTTGGCAGCCATTTCCCTGTTATTCATTTTGATCCATGGGAAAAGGATGAGATTGAAGTGAAGCTGATTCTGAAAGGTGGAGGCTGCGAAAACAAGAATATTCAGTATTCACTGCCCGATGTCATTCCCGGACTGGGAAGCGCTTCGCGTGACCTCGACGGTGTGCGCAAATGTCTGCTTCATGCCGTCTATCAGGCACAGGGCCAGGGATGCAGCCCCGGCGTTATAGGCGTTGGCATCGGCGGTGACCGTACCAGCGGCTTTGATCTTGCCAAACAGCAGCTCTTCCGCACCATTGACGACCGCAACCCCGACAGCGAACTTGATGCGCTCGAACAGGATATTTTGGAAAAAGCAAATACCATGAATATCGGCCCCATGGGATTCGGCGGAAAAACCACCCTCTTTGGCTGCAAAATCGGTAAATCGCACCGTGTTCCGGCAAGCTTTTTTGTTTCTGTAGCCTATAATTGCTGGGCATACCGCCGGCTTGGCGTCCTGCTTGACCCGGCCACAGGATCAATTGAGCGCTGGTACTACCGTGAAGCTGATGAGATTAAACGTATGGCCAAAGGTGAGGGTATGCCTCTGACCGGAAAAGAGGTTGTTCTGCAGGCTCCTGTTACTGAAGAGCAGATACGCAGTCTCAAGGTTGGCGATGTTGTGCTGGTCAACGGAACTATGCACACCGGACGTGATGCTTTTCACCACTACATCATGCACCACGATTTGCCCGCCGGTCTTGATACAACGGGAGGAGTTCTCTTCCATTGCGGACCGGTTATCATGAAAAACAATGACGGCAGCTACCGGGTGACTGCGGCTGGGCCGACTACCTCGATTCGTGAAGAGCCATTCCAGGCTGATGTTATTAAAAAGCTTGGCCTGAGAGCGATTATCGGTAAAGGCGGTATGGGTCCGAAAACCCTCAAGGGTTTGCAGGAACACGGGGCAGTTTACCTCAATGCCATCGGAGGTGCAGCACAGTATTATGCCCGCTGCATTACAAAGGTTACCGGTGTTGATTTTCTTGAAGAGATGGGTGTGCCCGAAGCCATGTGGCATCTGGAGGTCAGCTCATTCCCGGCTATTGTCACCATGGATGCTCATGGCAACAGCCTGCACAGTTTGGTAGAAGAGGAATCGTTTCGTCAACTTGGCACTTTTGCCAACGATACGCACTGATCCCTTTTTATCCTGGTCGTCATGCTCATTTAAATTGAACAGAGAAAGTTTATGAAAAAGATAAGATTTATGGACGTCTCTTTCCGGGACGGCTTTCAGTCATGTTTTGGCGCCAGGGTAAAAACAGAAGATTTTCTGCCCGCTCTGGAGGCGGCAGTTCATGCTGGCACCGATAATTTTGAAATAGGGGGGGGAGCCCGTTTCCAGAGTCTCTACTTTTATTGCGAAGAGGATGCCTTTACCATGATGGATACTGCCCGCAAGGTTGTGGGGCCCGATATCAACCTCCAGACGCTTTCAAGAGGCGCCAACGTTGTCGGTCTTGTGTCACAATCCCGCGATATTATCGACCTTCATTCCCGTCTTTTCAAAAAGCATGGTATTACCACCATCAGGAACTTCGACGCCCTGATGGATATCCGTAACCTCTCCTATTCCGGGCAATGTATCCATAATGCCGGGCTCAAGCACCAGGTTGTTGTTGCCATGATGGGTCTTCCGCCGGGCTTGACTGAAACCTACTGCCATACTCCGCAGTTCTATCTCGACAAACTGAAGGAGATTCTTGAGGCGGAAATTCCTTTCGACAGTGTCGCTTTCAAGGACGCCTCAGGCACAACAACTCCTGCGGTTGTTCATGAGACCATCAAGGGGGCAAGAAAGATGCTGCCGGAGGGGACAATAATCCAGTTCCATACCCACGACACGGCTGGAATGGGTGTCGCCTGCAACTTTGCTGCCATTACCGGAGGTGCTGACATTATTGACCTTTCCATGGCTCCCGTCAGTGGAGGTACCGCTGAAGTTGATATTCTCACCATGTGGCAGAGGCTCAGGGGTACCGAATACACCCTCGACATCGATCAGGAAAAATACCTTGAGGTTGAGGCGCTCTTTATCGATCAGATGTACAAATACTACATGCCCCCCGAAGCGACAGCCGTCAACCCGGTGATCTCCTTTTCACCCATGCCCGGCGGCGCACTCACGGCAAACACACAGATGATGCGCGACAATAACACGCTTCATCTCTTTCCTGAAGTGATCAAGAACATGCGGGAGGTGGTTGTCAAAGGAGGTTTTGGCGCCTCGGTTACCCCGGTTTCACAGTTCTATTTCCAGCAGGCATTTGCCAACACCATTCAGGGGCACTGGAAAAAAATTACGGATGGCTATGGCAAAATGGTGCTGGGTTACTTTGGCAAAACTCCAGCCACTCCCGACGAAGAGGTTGTTCGGCTTGCATCAGAACAGCTTGGCCTTCCTCCAACGCTCGAAGATGTGCACGACATCAATGACCGTAATCCTGAACTTGGCGTAGCGTATAACAAGTTATTGCTCCAGAATGCCCATATTCCGCAGACTGACGAAAACATTTTTATCGCAGCTACCTGTGGAGCCAAAGGGATTGCCTTCCTTCAGGGAGATTGCTCAACCGGCATTCGCTATAAGGCAGACATTGCTGTTGAAATAAAGGCAACACCAAGAGCCGAGGTTGTGGCAGCTTACCACGAAGCTCACAAACATGACATTCATCAGAAAGAGGTGAACCACCGCCTTGAGGAGCTCTTTTCAAAGTTGCCACCTGCAGCGGCGGTTCAGGCGCCTTCTGCATCAAAAGTGATTTCGATGGCAGGCAACTTTACCGTTTTTGTTGATGGCTCTCCCTATACGGTCTCTTTTGCCGAAGGATCAGCCATCAATCCACAATCCATCAAAACGCCTGAGGTTTCCGCTGCACCAGCAATACCGGGGGAACCAGCGGTATCAGCAGGGACACCCGTACAGGCAGTTATGCCGGGCAATGTCTTCTCAATTACCGTCAAGGTTGGTGATGAAGTGCGGGAAGGAGAAGAGGTTGCCGTTATTGAAGCCATGAAAATGGAAACCCCTGTCAAAGCTCCCTGTGCAGGAAGAATTCTCTCTATTACAGTAGCCAAAGGGGACACCGTAGGAATGGGTGAGATCATGATGACCATTGGATAGAACCCGAAAATTTTGATTTCATGTTCAGGCGGATGCCGCTTGAGAATGAAAATTGCGGAAAATATGAAATAATTTGAAGCTCTCTGTTCAGAATACCCTCATCGGCAGTGTCGGAATAGCAGAACATGACGGTAGTATAACAAACCTTTTTTTTGCAAAGGACAAGCTCCCTGAGGGGATTGAACGCGCTGAAACGGAAGGACTCAGGGAGGCCTTCCGGCAGTTGGACAGTTATCTTGCGGGTAGCCTGAAAGCGTTTTCACTGCCATTGTCTCCTGCCGGGACACCATTTATGCTGGCGGTATGGCGCATTCTCTCCGAAATTCCTTACGGCACAACGGTGAGCTACAGGGATGTGGCGGTTGCTCTCGGAAATCCTCATGCAGTTCGGGCGGTGGGGATGGCAAATCATCGGAATCCTCTGCCGCTCTTTATTCCCTGCCACAGGGTTATCGGCAGTGGCAGTGCTCTTACCGGGTATCGTGGAGGGCTGGCATTGAAAAAAATGTTGCTTGAGCTTGAACGGTGGTTGAGGTGACTTGACTTGACTTGATTTGAGGGGCTTGCCGACATGTTGCCCCGCTGATGGTGAGGGGCAACACAAATCATCATCGACGATAATGCCTGCTGTTGGAACACAAGGAGTCCTTGTGTTTTGGGTTATGGTTTCAGTACCACTTCGCAGTGCGGATGAAGCTCGATGAAGCGTTCAATTTCTTCTTCAGGAATCATGCCAGTCGAAATCTCTATTTTTTCAAGTTGCTGCAGGTGCATGATCGGGCCGATGGTGGTAATGAGGGTATTCGACAGAGAGAGTTCTTCGAGGTTGGCAAGTCCCTCCAGTGCATCGATAGATTCAAGCGGCGTGCTTGCTATGCTCAGCTCCCGAAGATCGGAGAGCTCTCGAAGCGGTTCAATGTTTTTGATTCTTGTTTTATTGCATCGGAGATATTCGAGATTCTTTAGCCCCGCGAGTGGCGTTACATCTTCAACTTTGGAATTGTCTATGCCAAGCTCAATAAGATTTTCGAGCTGACTGAGTGGTTGAAGGGAAGCGATGCCTGTTTTATAGCAACTGAGCTTTTCAAGGTTGATGAGCTCTTCCAGGGGTGAAAGGTCTTTGATTCCTGTTTCAGAACAATAAAGTTCTTCAAGGTTAAGAAGCTGACTGATCGGCTCAAGAGAGCTGACCTGTGTGCTGGAAATCCAGAGAAGTTTCAGGCTGGTAAGGTTACGCAGGGGTTCAAGCGATGAAAAGTCGCAGTCAAATGCATAAAGGCGTTGGAGCTTTTTAAGATGAAGAAGTGGCTCAAGATTCTCAACAGGAGACTCGTCGCAACGGAGCTGCTGAAGCTTTTCAAGTATCCGAACGGGTAACAGATTATGGATTCGGCGGTTGTCACAACGCAAGTGAGTTGTTTCAAAAAACTCCATCAGCTCATGGTCAGCCGGATCCTGGATAATCTTCAGATTGCTTTTAATGATCTCTTTCCAGTCAGCGGTCAAGGTATTCCACCATTTTTTTCGCAAGGCGCCATCCCGCAGGAGCTCAGCTCTGGAAGTGCGGCGAAGAAACTCAAGTTCATCACTGTTGTTGAAGGCTGGTCTTGCATTTTCCTGATGAACATTTTTTTTCGCAGGATCCACAGGATTGTCTGTGGTGAAATTAAGCTTTTCAGTAAGACAGCGGGTATACCACTCAGCTTTTTTCCCCTCTATGTTCTGATGGTGCAATTCCTGTGATTGCTGGTCAAGAGAGGAGATATCTTCAAAAATATCGTTCCCGCAACGAGGGCATATCGCACTGTTGAGAGAGAGGGGAAAGCCGCAGACCGGGCATTGATTGTAGGTGTTTTGCTCCAAAATTGTCGTTGTATTATTATTATTGACCAAGAAACCCTGCAAGCAGTTATTTAAATAATAAGAAAAAAAAGCTTTACTGCATAAAACAGGGAAAACATTATCGGCAATTTTCTGTTCATTGTTTTCAAAGATAAACTGGACGCTGATACAAGGATTTTGCAGAAAAGGAGGTTGCTATAGAGTCGCAAGAACAGAAAAAATGTACTACTTTGAAACTCAAATGTCGTGATGCCTGTAGTTCACCGTTATTCGGCAAGTCACCGTTCCTTTCCTGTTTAAAGGATGAATTTTTATTGATATGGATTTTATACACTTACATGCTCATACTCACTATTCTATGCAGAGTAGTCCGATTTTTCCGGATGAAATTTTTTCTGCAGCCTTAAAGTTTGGCATGAAGAGTATTGCGGTCACCGATTATTGTGCGATGTTTAATATGCCCCAGCTTTTCAGCGAGGCAAAAAGTGCAGGCATCAAGCTTATCATCGGCAGTGAGCTTCTGCTGCTCGAAGCCGATGCCCACCAGCACAGTCGCATTCCCGTCTCTCCTTCATTAGTGCTTCTTGTTCAAAATGATGCCGGATACCGAAATCTCTGCATTTTACTTTCAAGGGCGGCCAAGGAGGGTTTTGTCAATGGTATGCCGCATATTGAGAGCCGTCTGCTTGAAACCTGTCATGAGGGTCTGGTTGCTCTTTCCGGATATTCCTCAGGAAGAATAGGCCGGGCGATTCTTGCCGGGGCCATTGATGAGGCTGAAACATTTGCTGCCTACTATCAGGAGATTTTCGGAGAGAGCTTCTATCTGGAACTGCAGCGCCATAACACTCCTTTTGATGACAAGCTCAATGAGCAGACCATTGCTTTGGCAGAAAAGTTTTCGATCGAACTGGTCGCGACTAATAATGTTCACTATCTCGAGCGAAAGGATGCCGGCTGCTACAGGGCTATGGTTGCGAACCGAACCAAGGAAAAACTTTCTAATCAACATCTGCTGGCACTTGCCGGAAGCGACCATTATCTGAAGTCTTCTGATGAAATGTGTGCGCTTTTCAGCGATGAACACCGGGAACTGAGCAATACCTTGCTGATTTCCGACAAATGTTCTTTCAGTTTCAGCAATAAAGAGCCTATTCTGCCTCACTTTCCTCTTCCTGAGGGGTTTGAGAACGAGTTTGCCTACCTCCGTCATTTGACATGGGAAGGAGTAACGGAAAAATATGCTGATGCTGAAGCCGATGGAATCACTGCAGAGGATGTCCGTGCGAGAATAGAGTTGGAGCTTGGTGTTATCGAAAAGATGGGATTCAGTTCCTATTTTCTCATTGTGAGTGATCTTATTGCCGCATCCCGTCGTCTTGGCTATTCAGTTGGCCCTGGCCGAGGATCGGCAGCAGGGAGTATTGTCGCCTATCTTACCGGAATTACAAGGATTGATCCGCTGAAATACAAGCTGTTGTTTGAGAGGTTTTTAAACCCCGAGCGCTCTTCGATGCCGGATATTGATATTGACTTTACCCCTGTCGGTAAGCAGAAAGTTCTTGAATATACGGTCGAAAAATATGGTACTGAGAGCGTTGCCAAAGTGATTGCTATCGGTACGTTTGGCGCCAAGGCAGCAATTCGTGATGCAGGAAGGGTACTTGAAGTTCCACTCTCTCTGGTTGATAAACTTGCAAAACTTGTTCCCGTCAAGCCAGGTATAACTCTTGAAAAAGCATTGAATGAATCAAGAGAGCTGAAGCAGTTTGCCGAAAGCACTCCTGAACTTCGGGAGCTTATGATTTCTGCTCGTGCTCTTGAAGGCCGGGCGCGGAATGTTTCAATGCATGCTGGCGCAGTGGTGATTACCGATGGTCCGCTTGAAGAACAGGTTCCGCTCTATGTTTCGAACAAGATTGAGACTGAGGTTCGAAAATTTGCCGACGAGTTTGATCTTGATGAACCTGAGCATGTCAGGGGAAAAGCTTCTGACGGTCATGATGAGAAGCAGGTGGTTACCCAGTTTGACAAAAACTGGATTGAAACTTCCGGACTGCTCAAGATTGACTATCTCGGTCTTGAAACCCTTGCCGTCATCGATGAAACACTCAAGATGATCAAGCGACGGCACGACCTTGATATTGAGCTTGAAAAAGTTCCGGTGACCGACCGTAAAACCTTCAAAATTTTTCAGGAAGGCAAGATGGCCGGAATTTTCCAGTTTGAGTCGTCTGGCATGCAGAGCTATATGACACGGCTGCAGCCAACCCAGATTGGTGATATTATTGCCATGAGCGCCCTCTACCGTCCTGGCGCACTCAATGCGAGGATTGATGAAAGGCGCAATGCAGTGGATCTTTTTGTTGATCGCAAGCATGGCAGGGAGGCTATTGACTACATGCATCCCATGCTTGAGGAGATTTTAAAAGAGACTTATGGCGTTATTGTCTATCAGGAGCAGGTGATGCAGATTTCCCAGGTGATGGGCGGGTTCTCGCTGGCCAAAGCAGATAATCTGCGCAAGGCTATGGGGAAAAAGAAGCCTGAAATCATGGAGAAATACAAAGCTGATTTTGTTCAGGGCGCTGTTCAGCAGGGAGTGCATGATACGCTTGCAACAAGGGTTTTTGAGCTTATGGCCGAGTTTGCCGGTTACGGTTTCAATAAAAGTCATTCGGCGGCTTATGGTGTTCTTGCCTACTGGACGGGCTATCTCAAAGCTCATTATACCATTGAGTTTGTGACGGCGGTGCTGAATAGTGAAATAGGTGACATTGAACGGATGAAGCATTTGACGGATGAGGCTAAAAGTTTCGGTATATCGACTCTTCCGCCTTCGATCAACAAGAGTGATGCCCTTTTTTCTGTTGAAGATGATGCCGACGGACGTTCATATATCCGCGTGGGGTTAAGTGCAATCAAGCAGGTTGGTGGTGCGGCAAGAGCGGTCGTGACCTCAAGGCTCCGCAGAAAACGTGATTTTGTCAACTTGTTTGATCTGGCGGCTTCGGTTGATCTGAGAGTCATGAACCGCAAGGCGCTGGAGTGCCTGATTCTTTCGGGTGCATTTGACGAACTTGACCGGCATCGTGCCAGATTGATCGCCAATATCGACAAAGCAATCAAATTCGGGCAGATGCAGAATCGTTCAGTGACGCTGGGTCAGTGTGGCTTTTTTTCTGCTGAAGAAGGTGCCTCGCTTGAGGAAGAGCACTATCCCGATATGGAAAATGCTGAGATGATGCCTGAAGCAGAAAAGCTCCTTCATGAAAAAAAACTGGTCGGTTTTTACCTGAGTCATCATCCGCTCTCTCCCTTCCGCCGCGACTGGCAGGCTTTTGCTACACTCCAGCTTCAGTCAAAAGAGGTTGTTGCTGCAAAGCAGTATAAAGTAATTGGTGTTATTGTTTCTGTGAAGCCTTACCAGGACAGAAAAGGAAAGCAGATGCTTTTTGGCTGTATTGAGGACTTTACGGGCAAGGCTGATTTTACGGTGTTTGCCAGTCTCTACGAGCAGTATGGCCATCTTATAAAGCCTGAAGAAGTGCTGATGCTTGTTGCTGAAGGCGAGGTGAGTGGCGGAACGCTCAAACTGCTTGTCAGAGATGTTGTGCCGATAAAAAAGGTAAGAAATAACCTTGTCAAAAAAATTATTCTTAAAGTTGATGCGGATGATCAGGTGCAGATGGAAAAACTTGGCAGGGTAAAAAAAATATTTGAATCATACAAGGGGGGCACACCGGTAGAATTCGAGGTAAAAGCGCAGTCGGGGGGAAATATTGAAACAATTACTATCTTTGCTCGCGGCACCCCCATTGATGCTGCGGAAAGTACGATTGAAAAGCTTGAGGCAATTCTTGGTCCCGACAATGTGCGGATTTCCGGGTAGTTCGGGTTATTTAATATATTTTGTTACTTTCTTCAATGATTGATAGTAATTGTGACATTGAGACTGTTATTAATAATTTAAACTGGTATATAAAATAAACAATGAGTGAAAAATATCTTGTGGCAACAGACACGAATTTTCAGGCAGAGATTCTTGATTCTGATAAAGTTGCATTGGTTGATTTTTGGGCTGCCTGGTGTGGCCCCTGTAAGATGCTTGGCCCTGTGATCGAAGAGCTTGGCGGTGAATACGAAGGAAAGGCTGTTATCGCAAAACTCAATGTCGATGACAACCCGAATACTGCGGCCAAGTATGGCATCAGAAGCATTCCCTCACTGCTTATTTTCAAAAATGGCCAGGTTGTTGACCAGATGCTTGGAGCCATGCCGAAGAACATGATCGCCAAAAAACTCGACGAGTATCTTGGCTGACAGAGCTGATCCACGAAACCTGTTATCCCGCAGCTAACGATGAGATAACAGGTTTTCATTTATTTAATTCCCATCCTGAAAAACATCATGGAGTGTAGCGTACGCGATCTTATTATCATGGGCACTGGCCCTGCTGGTTATACAGCCGCTATTTACACTGGAAGGGCAAATCTCAAGCCTCTTGTTATTGAGGGATTTCAGCCGGGTGGTCAGCTTATGATTACAACAGAAATCGAGAATTTTCCCGGTTTTCCTGAAGGTATTCATGGTCCGGAACTGATGGGGAAAATGCGCGAGCAGGCAGCAAAGTTTGATGCTGAATTTATCAGAGGGAGTGTTACCGAGGTTGATCTTTCGAGAAGTCCATTTTGTCTCGCTCTTGATGATGGTCGGGAATTTTTGACCCATGCACTCATTGTCGCAACCGGAGCAAATGCCAAATGGCTTGGCATAGAGTCGGAAAAGCGTTATCGTGGCAAGGGAGTATCTGCCTGCGCAACCTGCGACGGTTTTTTCTTTCGTGACTGCAATGTCTTTGTTGTCGGGGGAGGCGATACTGCAATGGAGGAGGCTCTTTATCTGACCAAGTTTGCTTCTCATGTTACTCTTGTGCATCGTCGTGAAGAGTTCCGTTCATCGAAAATCATGAGTCTTCGGACCAGAAAAAATCCGAAAATCAGCATGATGCTGAATGAGGTGGTTGATGAAATTCTTGGTGACGGTCTAAAAGTCACCGGAATCAAGCTGAAGAATGTTCAGACTGGCGAACTTTCAGAACATGCTTGCGATGGTGTTTTTCTGGCTATCGGTCATGCTCCCAATACAGGGTTGTTCAAAGACCAGCTCGATCTTGATGACTACGGCTATATTAAAACCAAAAAATCATCGACAGAAACCAATGTGATGGGTGTTTTTGCCTGTGGTGACGTTCAGGACTATGTTTACCGTCAGGCGGTCACGGCTGTAGGGACTGGATGTATGGCGGCGGTTGATGCAGAGCGGTTCCTTGAATCGATACGTTGAGCCGCAACAGGCTCTGGTCTCAGGCGAGTCATTTTTTTTAGCGTTCTGTTGGAAGGCTGTTGAAATAGTCCGCCAGCACCTCATCGCAACCATAGGCAAGTTCGACTTGCCCGGCTTCATCCCGGGAAAACCACCGGAGCATCTGTCCCTCATGCAGGATAATGTTCTTCAGATTAAAATTGGCATATTTTATAAAAACATACTCAGTCCTGTCTAAAAACTCGTAGACACAGAAAAGTGTGCACCCCTCAACATTAATTTCAATTTCTTCCTGCATCTCTCTGACAATGCACTCTTCTGCGGTTTCATTGTTTTCAATATGCCCTCCCGGTACATCCCACATTCCGGGGTATGGGATTGTTGGTATGTTGTCCCTCAGCACCAGCAACACCTGGTGAGAGTGGTTATAAAAAATGATGCTGGCGCCATGGTGTCTCAATCCTCATCCTCCTCAGCTTTGCCGTTGCGATGGCACTTCATGCAGTTCTGGTAATTGTAGATTCCCTCCTCACGATGTTCGTTCGCAATATTGTCCGGTGAATGCTCATGGCAGTTGTAACAGGTATATCGTTTGTAATTATCTCCTTTTGTATGGCAGGTTTTGCAACTTGTTCTGTGATCACTGTCAAGTCTGAAATAGCGGTTATGGTCAAATGTTGCTGGTATCCAGTGTGACGTGCTATGGCACGTTCCACAGCTTGCCTGTGATTGAAAGTGAATATTGTCAGCAGGCTGATCAGCCTTATGGCAATTGATGCACTGCTTCAGGCCCGAAGCAGCAAGGCTGTTGTGATCAAATGTGGCGGGCTTCCAGTTTGTGGTTTGATGGCATTCAACGCAATTTCCTTTTACGTATAGATTATGCAGGGCATCTTGTGGCTGTTGCTCTTTGTGACAGGCGATACAGTCGTTCCTGATTGAAAGAGCAAGCGATGAGTGCATGAATGGTTTGGCGGTTTCTTTGGCAACAGTGCCTTTGTGATCGGTATGGCACTCGACACAGGAGTTCTTGGCAAGGCCTTTATGAAAAAGAACTTTGCTGGTATTATTTTTCAGAATAGCTCCATCAACAGTTTTATGCCCAATGTCACTCTGTTTATGACAACTGATGCACTGAACTGACGTGATGCCGCGAAAAGGTGTATGACATGCCAGGCAATCGTTGCTCAGCGCCTTATGGCCTTTCGTGAGCTTACCGGGGCTCAGCAGTGCGTCAGGGTATGCTATGGCAAGAGCAGCAAGAATAACTGCTGCTGCAATAAAAACAAAAATTGGTTTCAACAGACTACCTCCAGTTCCAGAAAAAAAATATGGCAATAATATGGGTCGTTGTTAATGCGATTAAAAAAGAGACCATAGGCTTATGCATACTTCTCCATTGGTCAAGAGTTTTGACTGTCAGGCTGTCCCAGTAGTGTTGCCGTTCCAGTTCATCATCCACTGTTGCATAGACTCCAAGCTGTTTCATTTTCAGCGTTATATCATCTTTGAGTTTTTTTATCAAGTATTGCCCGATATGACCGCTTGCAGTTACCACCATCATAAGCGTTGTTGCAACCCATGGTAGAATCGCGTTGAAATGAATGCCAGAATGAACGAGAATCATCAGTGTTCCAATCCATCCTGTATAGCAGTGAAACTTGAGAAAAAACTTGAGCGCTCCGTTCTTGATAACCTTGTTTTTGCGCGCTGAATATCCAAAAGACAACGCTAAAAATACCGTTCCGACAATCCCGAAATATCGTCCTACCCAGACAAGATGCGCAATATGAAGGATGTAGTCAAGTGCGATTCCGGCAATGATCAGCAGCAGATAAGAGATTGAAAGAGGTATGGTTCGCTGTACAAGGAGTGATTTCCACATGTTCCCTATCGATAAATGATTTTGTTTGTATAAGATAAACAGTGTTGCTTAAAAGAGTCTGAAAAGAGCCTTAAAAATCGATTAAAATAATGAAGGGAGAGGGTTGTTTCCTTTACAATTGGCAAAACATTTGGAATGCTGAAACCGAAGAAACTGAGTATAACAGAATTTAAGAGTTTCTTTTTTAAGTATTTATTAAGCTGGGCTTTCGACTTTTTTAAGATTACGGCTGGTATATTTTATTTAAATAAAGTCAATAGCTGTTGAAAAATATGTCAACAGGTTTGTCCAACATCACCATCACTCAGGAGTTTTCCATGAAATGTCCAGCTTGTAATGCCGATCTGCTTCTTTCTGAACGTCAGGGTATTGAAATTGATTATTGTCCATCCTGCCGGGGAGTCTGGCTTGACAGGGGTGAACTGGATAAAATAATTGAAAGGGCAATACCTCAGTCGCATGTCGGGGATTATGCCCGAGAATATCGTAAAGAGGAATCACGTCATGGCCACCATGATGACGATGATCGCGATTATTCTATTGACCTGAAAACGGGAAGAAGAAAGGGAAAAGGAGGTGCATTAGGGTTCCTTGGTGAATTATTCGATTAAAATACTTAATTTACTCCCCTTTATTCTGGTAAATTGGTAATGACAAAAGCTAAACAAAACTATAATTTTCAGAAGATTGTTGCCGCTACAGGCGTTTTGCTTTTTATTATCAAATTAGGTGCATGGTACATTACTAATTCTGTAGCTATTCTGACCGATGCTTTGGAGAGTACGGTCAATGTCACCAGCGCTTTTATCGGTCTATACAGCCTCTTTATTTCAGCTAAGCCAAAAGATCGTCATCACCCTTACGGGCATGGGAAGGTTGAGTTTATTTCAGCGGCAATTGAGGGAACATTGATTGCTTGTGCAGGTTTACTCATTATTTATGAGGCGATCAAAAACCTTCTTGGTACTCCTGAGACGATTGGCCAGCTTGATTATGGCATACTCTTGATAACGGTTACTGCTATAATAAACTATGTTGTTGGCGCGATTGCCGTAAATAAAGGGCGCCAAAACAACTCTCTTGCCCTTGTAGCCAGCGGAAAACATCTTCAGTCAGACACCTACTCGACAATTGGCATTATTCTCGGGCTGATTCTTCTGTTTTTCACAAAGATGGCATGGCTGGACAGCGTTGTTGCCCTGATATTTGCCCTGCTCATTGTTTACACTGGATACAAGATTATCCGCGACTCTCTCAGGGGAATTATGGATGAAGCTGATGAAAAGTTACTGAAAAAAATGGTCGATTTATTGGAGGCTTATCGTACTCCGGAGTGGATTGATTTGCACAATATGCGCATCATCAAATATGGCAGTACTCTTCATCTTGACTGCCATCTGACGGTTCCGTGGTACCTCAATGTTCACGAAGCTCATCGGGAAATCGACAAACTCAGCCGGCTGGTCAACAAAAATTGTGGTGAGAATATTGAGTTATCTGTCCATACGGATGGCTGTCTTGAATTTTCATGTGAAATATGTCAAAAAGAGGGGTGTGCTGTTCGCAAGACAGAATTCAGACAAAGAGTACAGTGGACAGTTCAGAATATTTCGAATAATCACAAACACAATGTTTCTTTAACTTAAAAAAGTAGAAACCATCAGTGAAAAACGCATTACGAACACTCTCTTTTTTTGTTATCGTTCTCATGTTTATGACTTTTACCGCGTGCTATAAAGCAGCAGATGAATCAAATAGCGGGTTACTGAGTACGAGTGCAAAGATTGGCAGTGGAGCTGTTCAGGGATCCATTACTGAATTTACAAAAGCTATAAAACTGGATTCGACGTCTGCCCGGGTTTATGCTGGTCGAGGCGCTTTAAAATATGCCATGGGTGATAACAAGGCAGCTATTGCGGATCTGACGAAGGCTATAGATCTCGATCCAGAATCAGCAACGGCATATTCTGGGAGAGCGACTGCAAAATACGCTGAAGGTGATATTCCTGGAGCAACTGCTGACCTTATCAGCGCTACAAAGATTGTTGTTTTTTCTTCGTTCAGCAAGGTCAGGCAACTGATGAGCATTCAGTAACAGGGATGTGCATGTTCTATATGATTTTGCAGAGCGAAATATAACAGGAGTGAGTGGATGGCATTGGAATTGTGGCATACGTTGCATATTGAAGAGGCTCTTGAAAAAACAGGCTCTTCTATTGCTGGCATCAGTAACGCTGAGGCGGTCAGTCGACTTGGTGTTTATGGCCCAAATCGCCTTGAAGCTGAGCGTCGGGCAAGTCCTTGGCTCTTGTTGCTTGATCAGTTTAAAAATGTTCTGATTCTTACTCTTCTTCTTGCGACAGTTCTTTCGGCTTTCCTTGGTCATGGTGTTGAGGCCATTGCAATTGCAGTGATTGTTGTGTTTGCTGTGCTGCTTGGTTTTGTTCAGGAATTCAGGGCTGAACGGGCTATTGAGGCGCTCAGGGCAATGGCCGCACCACTTGCAAAGGTGATGCGTGGCGGAATGGAAGTGATGATCAATGCCTCAGACATTGTGCCTGGTGATGTGGTGATGCTTGCTGCTGGAGATCGTGTGCCTGCTGATGCAAGGCTGCTTCAGGCTATGAACCTGCGTGCCGATGAAGCGTCGTTGACAGGGGAGTCATTGCCGTCTGAAAAGGAGGCGGTGGTGACATTTCCGGCAGAAGCAACGCCAGGTGATCGTAAAAATATGGTTTTTGCCGGTACGGCTATCAGTTACGGTCGAGCAAGAGCCCTTGTGGTGGCAACCGGTATGCAGACTGAATTTGGCAGGATTGCGGCCATGCTGCAAGGGGTGAAAACCGAAAAAACACCGCTTCAGAAAAATCTTGATAATGTTGGTTCGGTATTGGCGCGCGCCGCCTTTGTGATTGTGCTGGTTATTGTGGCTTTAGGGGTGTTTCGTGGACAGTCTTTTATTGAAATGCTGATTTTCGGCATTGCGCTGGCTGTAGCCGTGGTTCCTGAAGCCCTTCCTGCCGTGGTCACTATCTCACTTGCTCTTGGTGTACAGCGTATGGTGAAGCGTCATGCTCTGATGAGGCGCCTGCCGGTGGTGGAGACCCTTGGCAGTACCACGGTTATCTGCTCAGATAAAACCGGTACTCTCACACGGGATGAGATGACCGTACGAGAACTCTATACTTCTGGCACTCTGATTGAGGTGAGCGGTTCGGGTTATATGCCTGAAGGTTCTCTGACCGTTAAGGTTGATGGAGTTTTGCCTGAAAGTGTGCGGGAGCTACTTGTTGCCTGTGTACTCTGCAATGATGCCCGGTTGAGAAAAAACTCGGAGGGAGCTTGGCAGATTGCCGGTGATCCTACCGAAGGAGCGCTTCTTGTGGTTGCCCGCAAGGCTGGGCTGGATGAGGCTCTGTTGCAGCAGGAGCATGAACGCCTTGATGAGCTTCCATTCTCTTCTGAAACCAAACGGATGATTACCCTGAACCGAAGTGGGAACTTAACCAAGGCTGTGATCAAGGGTGCGCCGGAGGTGATTGTCGATGGTTGCAATTCTGTGCGTATTGGCGATGGCGTGCAGGTGCTTGATGATTCCATGAAAGCCGCTCTTCTTGCTGTGGCTGATGGACTTGGCAAAAAGGCTTTGCGGGTGCTTGCCCTTGCGGTAAAAGATGTGGCAGAAATTCGGGGAGCTGATACAGGCATGACTTTTCTGGGATTTGTCGGGATGATTGATCCTCCGAGGGATGAAGCTGGAGCGGCTGTTCGAAAGTGTCTTGATGCAGGGATTCGACCGGTCATGATTACCGGAGACCATCCGTTGACTGCTGAGGCTATTGCTCGTGAGCTTGGCATTCTCGGTGACGGAAAGGTGGTTACCGGGGTCATGCTGCAAAATATAAGTGATGAAGAGCTGCGCCGTACTGCCGGCTCTATCTCAGTTTTTGCAAGAGTTTCTCCTGAACACAAGCTGCGCATTGTTGATGCACTGCAGCAGAATGGTGAAGTCGTTGCCATGACGGGCGACGGCGTGAATGATGCTCCAGCCCTGAAAAAAGCCGATATCGGGATCTCTATGGGAATCACCGGTACCGATGTTGCAAAGGAGGCATCAGCGATGATGTTGATCGACGACAACTTTGCCTCAATTGTGGCGGCTGTTGAGGAGGGAAGAGGCATCTATGACAATATAAAAAAATATCTTGTCTATCTGCTCTCCTCGAATATCGGAGAACTTGGTCTGATGACTGTTGCCACTTTCATGGGTATTCCTCTGCCACTCTCTGCTGTGCAGATTCTTTATGTAAACCTTGCCACTGATGGCCTTCCGGCTCTTGCACTTGCCGTGGATCCGGCTGACAGTGATATTATGCTGCGGCGTCCGAACGATCCATCAAAAGGGATATTTACCCGTTCAGTTCTTGCGCTTATACTCACAGGCGGTATATGGTCGACTATTGTTAACGTTTCGCTTTTCCAGTGGACGATGGCTTCAGGGCGTCCACTTAAAGAGGCGATGACCATGACTTTTTTATCGTTGGTACTCATCCAGTTTTTCAAGGCTTATAATTTCCGTTCCGAAAAGAGTTCGATGTTCATACGTCCCTTCGCCAATAAATGGCTGAATCTGGCAATAAGCTGGGAACTGTTGATGCTTGCCGCTATTATTGTACTTCCAATTTTTCAGAAACCCTTTGGAACATTCCTGCTGACTGGTGAAGACCTGATTATCGTTATTTTTTCCGCAGCATCCGTTGTGCCTGTTATTGAGATGCTCAAATGGATTTTACGCAGGGGCTTTTTGAATAGCGCGGAGTAACAGCTTTGCAGAAAACCTGGTCGAGAATAAAATGATAATTTTTAAGCATCTTTTAAGCTGAATTATCGAATCTTTTAAGCTTATGAGTGATATACTTCTTTCAGAAAAGGATGATATGATTGAAGATGATCTTCAACTCAATAACTTTTTTAATAGTTCAGTGCTTATCAAGAAAACATAACCTCTTAAATAACAACAAACTATGAGAAACAACCACAAAAAAATGTACGGGTTACTTTTATTCATTGTAACCTTGATGACTTCCGCATCAAATCTTTGGGCATCGGGAGCAGATGTCAACAGTGTATTAATTGGCAATCAGGTTTGGATGCAGGAGAACCTTGATGTGAGTCATTATCGAAACGGTGATCCGATTCGATATGCCGGATCAAATAAAGAGTGGCTTGATGCAGCATCAAAAGGAGAAGGAGCATGGTGCTATGAAAAATATGGACGCCTCTACAATTGGTATGCCGTGAATGATCCTCGTGGCCTTGCTCCGACAGGGTGGCATGTACCAAGCGATCAGGAATGGAAAACATTGACCGATGTTTTGGGTGGAGAAGCTGCGGCCGGTGGAAAAATGAAATCGACGAGTTCCGCACTGTGGAATACCCCGAATATCAGTGCCACTAACAGTAGTTATTTCAGTGCATTGCCGGCGGGTCTCAGAGGAGACGGGGGAAAAGTTTATTTTGTAGGTGAAAGCGCCTATTATTGGTCCTCTTCAGAGGCCACGGCGAAGTCTGCCTGGTATCGTGTCCTTAATTATCATAATGCGTCAACTGTTCGAAGCGGTGAAGACAAAGAAGATGGAATGTCAGTTCGTTGCGTCAAAGATCTGGTTGTGCGTTGTGTCAAGAATTGAACGTATTGTCAAACTATTACCCAGGAAAGCTTTCTATATCAGCTATTCTGAGTAGCTGACAGTAAATAATTTTATTCTTATGGATCAGATTGATCCGTAATGATAACTTTAAAAAACGCTTAAAAAGCTCAAAAGATTGCCGCAAAGGCAATTTTTTGAGCTTTTTAATATTTATTGGGTCATTCATCGATAACAGACAAACACGCCTGTTTCTGCACAGAGAATTGTTTGAGTCTTCTGCATACGATGTTTTGTAAAGCAGGATTATAACTTCTCCACAATCGGTTGTACATTTCATGCAACAGGGATTATGCTTTACTATAACCAAAGGAGGAGAGTGTTATGGCCATTGTTTCAAAGCTGCAGCTTGCCTCGGATGCTCTTCAGGATGCAAAAAGGCGTCTGGAAAGAGCAAAGGATGATGCGGATGATGATTATGAGATTCGTCAGGCTATTAAGATTATTGACGAAGCGGCGGAATATATCAGGGGGGCAATTTCAGGACTTCAAAAAGAAAAATAATCGACGTTTTTATCTCCAGCCACCCGGCAGCCCGAAGGCTGCATAATGGCAGGGCGGATCAGCGTGTTATATAAAAACAGGCAAATTTGAGGTAGCTTGTTTCAGGCATGGCAAGCAGTACAGGATGGTCGAAGGGCTGAGAGTTTTTGTAGATCAGCCTGAGCTGACAGCCTGCCGCAAGAGCAGCTTGATGTACAGCTTGCAGGAAGTCCTCTTCTGAAACATGGTGACTGCAAGAGGCGGTAGCGAGAAACCCTCCGTTTTTCAGGAGTTGCATGCCGAGTTTGTTGAGCCTTTTGTATGCCTTGAGGGCTCCTGGAAGGTTTTTACGGCTTTTGGTGAAACTTGGAGGATCAAGAACAACGAGATCGAATGACTCTTTTGATTCAACCATCTGATCAAGCGTATCAAAAGCATCAGCAGCAACAAGACTGTACTCTGAAAATTTGTTCAGTTGTGCGTTGTGCTCCGCCCGTTGCAGTGCCTCTTTGGATGCATCCACAAGAATAGCTGAACGTGCCCCTCCGTAAAGTGCGTTGAGTGCGAAGCCACCATCGTTGGTAAAGACATCAAGCACTTCGGCACCTGCTGAAAACTTTCTGATAATTCTGCGGTTTTCACGCTGGTCAAGGAAAAAGCCAGTTTTCTGCCCCTCAAAAAGATTGACCTCAAACGTAATACCAGCGTCGTGAATGGTCTGTACCGATTCGGATCGTTCGCCTCTCACAATATCCTTATAAAGCGCCAGCCCTTCGAGCTCTCTCAGAGGAGATTCGTTTCGTACGATAATAACGGAAGGGTTGAGCAGCTCCTGCAGGACATCACAGATCAGTGGTATGTGAATGTCCATGCCAGCCGAAAACGCCTGAAGCACTATTGCCTTGTTGAAGCGGTCCACAATGAGGCCTGGCAGACCGTCCGATTCCCCATGTACAAGGCGATATGCATTGGTTTCCTCATTGGTATAGATTTTTTCACGAAGCGTGAGTGCTTCAAGAAATTTTTTAAGGAAAAAATTCCTGTCAGGCTCTTCATCCGTGCGGGTAAGGAGGCGGACTGAGATAAGAGAGTGGGGGTTGTAAAAACCTGTTCCCAGAAATTTTTTGTCGTGCGTAAAGAGTTTTACAGTTTCGCCGGAAGCAATATCACGGGGAAGGCTTTCGAGTTCATTGCTGAACACCCAGAGATGACCTTTCTGGATCCGGTGGTGTTCTTTTGGCTTCAGGTAGAGGGATTGCATAGCTTGAAAAATGTGTCGCGTTTTGAGATCTCTTTATTTTACCTTGACATAACTTTCGCCGATACAATGCAGTTGTTTATCTTGTGGTTAAGCGGCATTTTCAGCGGTGAAGTATCTAACGTGGTACCAAACGTATCTGTTGCAATGTGCAGCAAAAGCAATGAATCTCAAAAGAAATAGTTAAAGGAATAGAGAGATGAAAGAAAAGGGCATTCTGTTTTGGGGACTATTTATCGCTTTTTTCCTGGGAGGCTGTGCCGAATTCAGGACTGTTGGGAAACAGGAACTGCCGACAGAACAAACGAATCTTATTGCAGAACATGCCGCTCTCTACCGGAAAGTCGCAGAAGCATCGCCATTTATTCACTCGCTGGATGGTTATGCTGATGTCTGGATAAAAACTCCGAAAAGAGAGAATCGAGTATTCTGCAATATTCTGATCAATCGCGGGAGTGAGGCAAGAATGATTGTCACCGCAGGTTTGCTCGGATGGCCTGTCGCGGATATGTTTTTCAACAGAGATTCGCTGTATGTGCATGATATGCTTAATAACAGGCTTTTTCTCGGAAGTAATAATGATCTGAATCTTGAGAAAATTATAGGAGTGAACTCCGGATACCGGCTCTTGACGGAATCCCTTTTGGGGTTGGTGAACCTTACAGAGCCCTTGAGTGCTATCAGGTCGGTAAAAAAAGGTTCCGGAATGTTGCTTTTTACGGTTGCGAGCTCGACGGGAAGCAAAGAGGTGGTTATCGATCCTTCCAACAAAACGCTTGGCGCCCTTCTCTTAAAAGATTGGCAGGGAAGAACAACATCTGAAATGCATTTCAAAAATTTCGAGCCAATCACTCTTGACGGCCAAACTGCACTTGTTCCAAAAGAGATTGAGATGGTGCTTTACAAGCGAAACGCTGATGGTAGTAGTAGTGAGCAGCAATTGGTGATAGCCTATTATGAACGGGTATTTAACCAGACCAGTCGCTCTTTCAGATTCTCAACTCCTAAAAAAGCGAAGGTAGTCAATCTCAATAACGCCTCAGCTCTGCCATGGATGTGAATGCCCTTCGGGCGCGCTGTCAACTGAGAAGAGACAAGGCGCCCTGAGCCATTAAAACCTTGGCGGAAAGTCGTTAACGTCCTTTCAAACCCTCGCTTTTTTGAAATTATCTGCGGCAAATTCCCAGTTGATCAGGTTATCGATCACGGTTGCGACATAGTCAGGACGGCGGTTCTGGTAGTCCAGATAGTAGGCGTGTTCCCATACATCAATGGTGAGAATCGGTTTCTGGCCACTGGTTAAAGGTGTCTGGGCATTGCTCGTTTTTACTATCTTCAGCGTCTCTCCTTCAAGCACAAGCCATGCCCACCCGCTTCCGAACTGGGTAGCAGCGGCACTCTTGAGCTCTTCTTTAAATTTATCAAAACTGCCAAAATCCTGCGTAATTTTCGCTTCGAGTTCTTCGCCTGGTTTGCCACCGCCATTAGGAGTGAGGCTATTCCAGTAGAAGGAGTGGTTCCAGGCCTGTGCGCCGTTATTGAAAATACCGACTTTCTGAGGATCTGTGGCCGTCAAGGCAATAACCTCCTCAAGCGTCAAGCTGTCTAAAGGAGTCCCTACTACAAGGTTGTTGTAGTTCGTGATATAGGCAACATGGTGTTTGCCATAATGAAAACCTAGCGTTTTTGCGGAAATAAACGGTTCAAGTGCATTTTCTGCATAAAACAATGCTGGTTGCTGATAGGCCATAAGAATAAGTTGTTTAGAGTTTAAATAGAAAGCAATAGATACAATTAAAATGTTTAAACTTGTATCAGGAAAATTTAGTTTCTTCAATACCTGAAATTCATTGTTGCGGTAATGAAATTTTACGATACTCTTCGTACTTCTTTTTTTTGTTTTGTTTTTTGTTACGCCCTCTCAGGGTGTACCGAAAAAAAAACGTCAGGCCTTGATAAGGATGATATCCGTGTTGCTGGATTCTACTGTGATTATCTTCTGATATCCGGAGTGGAGCCTCGTGATGGTGGAGTTGAACTTACTGCCATTGATTCTGTTGATCTCAATGAACTCCTTGTGCGCCACGCCCTGACTCGAGAGAGTATGACCCGTAAAATAGATGCTTACAAGAAAAATCCTGAACTCTGGCGATCAGTGCTTGAGCAGGTAAGGGCAAATATTCGTAATAAAGCAGCAGCAGGGCAATGAAACGAACCTATCCTTTTCTCGTGGGTGTAACGGGTGGTCTTGGCAGCGGAAAATCAATGGTTTGTCGCTTTTTTTCGGAAATGGGTTGCAGACTTTTCGAGTCTGATCAGGTGGCAAAGGAGCTGCAGCTTCATGATCCTGACGTGATTAAGGGAATCATTGAGCTTTTCGGACCGAAGGTTTATTTTCGTGACGCTTCTGGTGAATTGGTTCTGGACCGAAAAAAAATAGCCGCAACCGTCTTTTCTGCACCCGATAAACTTGATGCCCTCAACAGGCTTATCCATCCCAGGGTTTCTCATGAGTTTCGTAAAGCTGTACTTGAAGCAAGACAACAGGGAACAAAAATTCTGGTAAAAGAAGCGGCGATTCTTTTTGAGTCGGGCGGAAATGAGGGGCTTGACGCTGTGATTGTCGTTGTGGCAGATATACAGGATCGGCTTGAGAGGGCTATGCAGAAGGGTATGGGAACGCCTGAGGAGATCAAGCGTCGTATAGCAACACAGTGGCCTCAGGAAAAGTTGATTGCCAAAGCCGATTATGTGCTTTTCAACAAAGGCTCTCTGGATGATCTGAAAAAAGAGACGGAAGCACTCTGCCGCACCCTGCTGGTGGCCGCTGCATCGCTCTGCGATACCCGCTGAGAGTGCCGGGAGCGAGAGGCTTTTCCCGGGCGACGTCAATCCGGCAAGGGTGATGCCCCTTATGTTGTTGGCATCATTTCAGTGCGGCATTGTTTCGGTTGACCTGGGCTGAAATCAGGATACTGAGTTCATAGAGAAGAATCATCGGCAGTCCGATGATGAGCTGGGTGACAAAATCAGTTGAAGGTGTTACGATTGCGGCAACAATCAAAAGCACGACAATGGCATGTTTGCGGTAAAACCTCATGAATGCCGGTGTCAGAAGTCCTATTTTTGAAAGGATGTAGGAGATAAAGGGGAGTTCGAAGACAAGGCCTGCCGTCAGGAGTGTTCCGATAAAAAAACTGACATAATCCTGGATGGAGATATTGTTCTTTATGAGGGCAGAGCCGAAGCTTGCAAAAAACTGGAGCGAGATGGGCAGAAAGACAAAATACCCGAAGGCTATGCCTGAAAAGAAGCAGAGGGAGATGAAGAGTATGGAAAACCGTCCAGCCTTGCGTTCGTGGTCGTGCAGGCCTGGCGCCACAAATTGCCAGATTTGCCATGCGATGAAAGGAAATGAGATAATAAATCCTGCAAAGAAGACAACCTGAAAGTAGAGTGAGAGCTGTCCGTATGGAACAAGGTTTTGCAGGACAAGGGATTGGCTGCTTCGTTTGAGCGGGCCAATAAGAATTTCGTTGACCAGAAAATCAGCAAAAGTGGCACACAAGGTCATAACGATAATCAGTACAAGGGAGGACTTGATGAGTCGTGATCGTATTTCCTCAAGATGTCCGATGAAGTTCATCTCCTTGTCAGGTTCGGACTCTACGGCAGTGATGCTCTGAGGGATATTTTCAGGAAGCTCCAGTGATTCTGTCGATTCTGTTTCCTGGGTCATGAGGTGGTTCGGGATGAAAATGATTATTTTGATGATAATAATAGCAACAAAGCCGCACCTGCGCAAGAAATGTTTTACACCAGCTTATTATATGTAGTTGACTCATTTTTTTTGCTCCCTGAAAATGTTATACTTTAAATCGTTTGATTGAGCTTGTCATGAAATAAGTCCGGGGAATTGGTGAATATCAAAGATGTTACTGCATCGGTAACCGATGACATTTTATTGTTTCAGCAGAAGTACAAACAGGTACTTTATGCTCGAAATACGCTGGTTGACAAGGTTTCCCGTTATGTACTCAAGCAACAGGGCAAGCAGATTCGTCCTGCCATGGTTTTGCTTGCAGCCAAGTTGTGTGGCGGGGTAACAGAGTCGAGTTATCGGGCGGCTATCATGGTTGAACTGTTGCATTCAGCAACACTGATTCATGATGATGTTGTGGACGGGGCTGAAATGAGACGTGGATTGCCGTCGATTAATGCCCTGTGGAAAAATAAGATATCGGTACTGATGGGCGATTATCTTCTCTCCAGGGGTCTCCTTTACTCTCTTGAACACAAAGACTATGGTTTTCTCCATCTGGTTTCGGAAGCGGTACGCCGGATGAGTGAAGGAGAGATCCTTCAGATACAGAAAACCCGCAGTCTTGATATTTCCGAAGAGGATTATCTGAGCGTTATCTCAGACAAAACAGCTTCTCTTATCTCTTCTTCCTGTGCAATGGGAGCAATGAGTGCAACAGCCGATGAGGGCAGCATTGCTGCACTGAAAAGTTATGGTGAGTATCTTGGGCTTGCTTTCCAGATACGTGATGATCTGCTCGACTATACCGGGGATTCCAAAAAAACGGGCAAGCAGATGGGTATTGATATCAAGGACAAGAAGATAACTCTTCCTTTGATTTATGCGCTTCGTCATGCTCCTGTCGCCGAACAGAAAAAAATTCGCTCCATTTTGAAGAGTTCCCGCAAAAGGGCCATGAAGAGTGAGGAGGTTATAGCGTTTGTTACCGGCAAAGGGGGGCTCGACTATGCCGCCGAAGTTGCTGAAGGGTTTGCTGTAAAAGCCGTTGCCTCAATCAGCTCTTTTCCTGAGAGTTCTGCAAAAACCTCATTGCTGCGGCTTGTGGATTTTGTCATGATAAGACAATATTAGATTTCTCTTGTTCCGTTGGACGGAGGTGTTGTCATTGAAAAGAAATAATCGTTACAGTCGAGATGAAAAAAACAGGCGTAATTTTTCTGATACTTTTAGTGCTTTTGGTGTTGTTTGACAAGCTGATTATGCCCTTGTATATTTCACAGGGAAGCGTCAAGGTTGTTCCTGATGTGGCGAACATGGACTATGACGATGCTGCGCAGAAGTTGCGGTTGGCCGGGTTCGAGGCAATCAAAAGCTACCATGTCAGATACCTCAGCAACGTTGATTCCAATATTGTTATTTCACAGATGCCTCAGGCCGGAATGGAGGTAAAGCCAGGCAGAAACGTTTATCTGGTCGTCAACCGGCGCGAAAAGCCCAGTGTTTCCATGCCTGATCTGGTAGGAAGACCAGAATTTGATGCTCGTCAGGCCGCTGCCCGTATGGACATCCCCCTTCTTGGTGTACAGGTCAGCACGGTCACTAATCCTGAAGAGAACGGAAGGGTGCTGAGCCAGTCGATTCCACCACAGACTATGGTGAAGTCAGGTACTTCTGCCTCTATTATTGTCGGCAGGTATGAAGCGTCGACACAAGGAACGAAAAAGATTGCTCTGCCGGATGTTCTTGGCATGTCTCTTGCTCAGGCACAGCAGGTTATTGCCGATGCAGGTCTTACGATGGGAAAGGTTACTACAGAATACTCGGCTCTTCTTGTGCCCAATACCGTTATCAGCCAAAAGCCTGCTGTTGGTTCTTATCTTTCTCCCGAACAGCCGGTTGAATTGACCGTGGTAACGGCAGAGTAATCCTTCTTATTTATAGTTGGCCTTCTTGTACTCCTCACGCATATCTTTTATGCCTGTTGTTCTGTCGTTGCCGTCACTGATCAGGCCGAAATATTCAAGAATAATACGCACAACCAGCCATAGGCCGGCAAAAAGAAGTGAGAGCGATCCCCAGACCCTGGTGATGCTTTTTTTTAACATAGGAGGTGTTGTTAATCATACAAAAAGGCCACTTCCTCAAGAATGGCCTTGCAACATTTAATAAAAGCCAGAGCCGTTCAGTCTGTAAAGGAATGTTCCGCTTCAAACCAGTCATCGGAATGGGATCCGTCAGTTTTTCCCCTCTTTTCCCACAGGTAATATGCCGAAAGTCTTACCTGTTCTTCACGCATTTCAGGTGTTTGTTCAGCCTTTGCTTTCTTGCTTTTTGATGCAGGAGTTTTTTTCTTGATCTCTGTTTCAGTTGTTATTTTAGCCATTGGTTCTATTTTTTTATTTATTAAATCCCCATAACTTATTGAATTTTATCAAAGAAAAAAAATAGTATTGTCACTCCACCCGCTTCCCAAGTGCGCTGAAAGAAATGACCAGAAGGATGGTGAGCGCTTCGATGATCATGAAAATATCCTTTGGTATCCAGGCGTTGACCGTCAGTCCCCCGTATTCAAGGCATCCAAAAAAAAACGCTGAGAGGAGAAGCCACAATGGATGAGCACCTGCAAGCAGCGCCACGGCGATGCCAGTAAAGCCGATTCCTCCAGTCATTCCTGATTCATAGTAATGCTTGTAGCCGAGAACAATGTTCGCAGCTCCAAGACCCGCCATAGCTCCGCCGATGCACATGGAGGTGAGCGTGTGCATTTCCGCATTGATTCCTCCATATTGTGCCGCCACAGGTTGAAGGCCAGCAGCCCGCATTTCGTACCCGAACCTCGAATGAAAAATGAGAACCCACAAGAGCAGGGCCACGCCGACCGTTAATAGTGAACTGAGATTGGCCGGGGAGTTGGTGAGCCACCCGGTGGCAGAGTCAAAGGTCGGGATTATGGCGTTATCTGTAATTCTGGCAGTATGAACTGTCGAAGGAATCGCAAAATGCCAGGTCAGCAGATATCCGGTAATGCCCTGGGCAATGAAATTCAGCATGATGGTTGCAATCACCTCATTGACACCGAAGCGAACCTTGAGCACTCCCGCCAGCAGTGCCCAGCACGCTCCTGCGGTCATTGCAGAAAGAATGCAGAGCGAGATTGCAAGAAGGGAAGGGAGAGAGGCAGGAAGCATGGCGCCGGTCATTGCAGCGGCGAAAGCACCCATAAGAAGCTGCCCCTCTGCGCCGATGTTGAAGAGCCTGACCTGGAAGGGAATTGCAACCGCAAGCCCGACAAGTACAAGCGTTGTCATCCTGAACACCACCTGCCCGACACCATAAGAGGAGCCGAGCGTTGCGTGCAGCATTTTCTGAAAAATCATGAGTGGATCACGCCCCGAAAGCGTAATGACAAGAGCGCTGACAGCGAGCGCAGAGAGAAGAGAGAGAAGGGGGACAAAAATTCGGAGATTTTTTGAATTCATGGTATTCAGGTTGTTCACGTGATATGAAGGCCGATCTCTTTTTCGAACTCATGTTCCGCCTCTCTCTTGAGTGAGACTTCCTCCTGACTGAATTCATGCCGGATTGAACCCTTGTAGATGCAGCCGATACGCGTTGAAAGTGCAATGATCTCTTCAAGTTCTGAGGAGACAAGAAGAATTGCCATCCCGCTTTTGCGAGCCTCAATAATTTTTTTATGAATAGTCTCAATTGCGCCGATATCAACACCTCTGGCAGGCTGGGCAAGAATCAGCAGGGAGATACCGGGACGGTTGAGTTCCCGGGCAAGAACGACCTTCTGCTGGTTGCCTCCCGAAAGGCTGCTGAGGGGTTGGCGTTCCGGTGAAATGCACCTGATATCAAAGTCCGAAATCATCGTGTTGGTATAGCTTTTGATGGTGTGGCTGTTAAATCCGATACCCTGGTGAAAAGCAGCCTCCCGGTGTCGGCCGAAGAGCAGATTTTCAGCAATGGTGTACTCAAGGATAACGGCATGTCGGAGACGGTTTTCAGGAGTGTGGGAGAGACCCATAAGGGCTATCTCTGCCGGTTTTTTCCTGAGGAGCGACTGCCCTTTGAGCTTTGCTTCACCGGAGATGACGCTTCCCTCGGGCGCAAGACCCCAGAGAGTCTGCAAGAGTTCACTTTGTCCATTTCCTTCAACTCCGGCAATTCCGTAGATCTCTCCGGCTCTTATCTTAAGGGTGAGGTCACGAAGCCTCTCTTCGCCTTGAGAGGTGCAAAATCTGAGCCTGTTAATGTTAAGGATGGTTTCTCCAGGCGAGGCCGGAGGATTGGTGACCCGTAACAGCACACTGCGCCCCACCATCATCCGGGCAAGTTCCGGTTTGGTCACCGAGGATGCTGGCACCGTGCCGACAATTTCCCCTTTTCTCATAACGCTCACCGTGTCGGCGACAGCCAGCACCTCGTCCAGTTTATGGGTAATGAGAATAACGGTTTTTCCTCTGTTGCGGAGCGATCGTAGCGTTACAAAAAGCCTCTCCGTTTCAGAGGGTGTGAGCACGGCGGTTGGTTCATCAAAAATCATGATTGAGGCCTTGCGGAACAAAAGCTTGAGGATTTCAACCCGTTGCTGTTCGCCAATGCTGAGGCTTGCAACCAAAGCGTCAGGGTTTACGGCCAGCCCGTAGGCTTCGGAATTTTTCAGGATAAGAGCCTTGGCGCTTTTCAGGGGAAGAGAGCCAAAAAGCCAGGTCTGTTCATGGCCAAGAATGATGTTTTCCGCAACCGAGAGTTCCGGGACAAGCATAAAGTGCTGATGAACCATCCCTATACCAGCCTCAATGGCATCCCGTGGAGAGGCGAAGCGGACCGCTTTTCCCTGTATGACCACCTCGCCCGACGTCGGCTGGTGCATCCCGTAGATGATTTTAGTCAGAGTACTTTTTCCTGCACCGTTTTCACCGACAAGCGCATGAATGGTGCCCTCTTCTATAGAAAGCGAGATATTGCTGTTTGCAGCAAAGCTTCCAAACGTTTTTGAAACAACGCTTAAACGGATGGCAATACCCATGGCATGAGGATTTTCAGTCGTTATACCCAGCTCAAGACGGTTTTGATGGACTCCTTGCCGTCAAGCGCCCTGCGGTAGGCCAGTTCAAACTGTGCAACCGGATAGACTCCGGTGAAAAACTTTTCAGTTTCAAGTCGGTCACTCTCCAGCAGGGAGATGGCCTCTTTCAGGTGCGACAGCGTGGTAATGCTGGAGCTGATGATCACCGGCTCCTTATGCTGTATCAAGCGGTAATCGTATGCCATAACCTCATAATTGCCCATCAGCAGAACCACAGCTTGCGGCTTCATCAGTCGAGTAGCCTTTTCAATCATCAAAATTCTGCCGGTCGTTTCAATAACAAGATCGTACGTGTTGTTGAACTCCTCAGTAAAATCGTCAATGTCGAGAGCAATGTGTTCGGCATGGGAGAGCTGCCCCCTGATACTGAAAATTTCAACCGCATCAACATCCTTGATTCCAAGCGAGTGAAGGTACTCCGAAACCATGAGTCCCACCGAACCGAGACCAAGCACAAGGACTTTCGAGGAAGCCTCAAGAGGCACTTTATCGATGGCGCTGACCGCGTAGGCAAGCAGACCGGTAAGCAGATCGCGGTGGACAGGAGGACGGCCAAGAGCAAGAACATTCTGGCGCGATGTGGGAATGATCTCCGCATGACAACCGGCATAAGGCTCAATGACTGTCCATTGATCCCCTCTGAACGCATACACAAAATCTCCCGGTTGCAGATCAGTGACTTCCGGGCCGGTTTCAATAACCTGGCCGATAGCCTCACTGCCCGGCATGATCGGATACTTGAACACCTTGTTCGATACCGGTTTGTTGGTCAAAAGAAGCCGGTCAAATCCCGGCGTTATCGTGCTTGCAATAGTTTTTACAAGAACATCATCAGGTTGATCGGCATGGTACGCAGCACTCTGCAATTTAAGCTTGTTGGCCTTCTGCAACACAATAGCTTGAGCTTCACCCTTCATGGTTATTGGTGTGTGGTTACTTCGAAAATTTTTCCGGAACGCAGGATACCACAGAGGATATCCTGCGGCATCCTGTGATGTTCCTGGGAAGATAAGGAAAAGAGGGAAGATAAACAGGGCAGGGAAATTTGAAAATGGAAATAAATAGACTACAGCGGCATAAAAAATGCCAAGCTGCGCCTCGGTGACCCGAAGGAAAGCCTCGAATCCTTCATTGTCTCGAACAGCTTATCGGCCGCAATGAGCCTCCAGTGGGGCATGGCGAAGCCGGAGATGCAGCGGCGCAATATTTTGTTTCAGGAAGAGGACGGGGATCGTTATGTGGGGTGGATGCTGAAGTAATAAATACTGAAGATATTGTTATCTTTCCATGCAGACGCCGGGAGCGCCGAGCTCCAGCCCGGCAGAAAAGGAGTATCTTGTGCTTCGCGCCCCTTCAGACGGGCAAGTAACGTAACAGAAGTGACTTTTTGTCGAAACAAACATTTTAAAGGATTTTACCATGTCATTACTTTATACCCCTACCACTCTTGGCACGCTCGTGTTACAGAACCGTATGGTCATGGCGCCGATGACGCGCAGCCGTGCCATCGACAATATTCCCAATGCGCTCATGGCAGATTATTATGCACAACGCGGAACGGCCGGGCTCATCATTACCGAAGGGGCATCTCCTTCGCCGAATGGTTTGGGCTACGCACGCATTCCTGGCATCTTCTCCCAGACCCAGGTTGAGGGATGGAAAGCCACTACTGAAGCGGTTCACAAGAAGGGAGCAAAGATATTTCTGCAGATCATGCACAGCGGGCGAATTTCTCATCCTCTGAATATGTCTGCCGGTGCTCGCGTCATTGCGCCTTCAGCCGTCGCAGCTTCCGGTGAAATGTACACAGACGCGGGGGGAATGAAGCCTTTTCCGGTTCCGGAGGCGATGACCCTTGAGGATATTAAATCCACTGTTGCCGAGTATGCCCAGGCAGCTAAAAATGCTGTTGCGGCAGGGTTTGACGGCATTGAGCTGCATGGAGCAAACGGTTATCTGCTTGAGCAGTTCATTCGTCCGAATTCGAACCTCCGAACGGACAGTTATGGCGGTTCCATAGAAAATCGTGCGCGTTTTGTGCTGGAAGTGGTTAATGCGGTGACTTCGGCTATCGGCAGAGAGAAAGTAGGTATCCGGCTTTCACCTTTTGGGGTTTTCAATGACATGCCCCTGTACGACAGCATGGCGGATGATTACACCTGGCTGGTGCAACAGCTCAATCTTTCAGCACCGGCGTATGTTCATCTTGTTGATCATTCTTCAATGGGGGCGCCGATCGTGCCTGACAGCATAAAGGCGATATTCCGCAATACCTTCAAGGGTACCTTGATTCTTTCGGGAGGTTACGATGCGAGGCGCGCTGAAAGCGATCTGGCTGCGGGGAAAGGTGACCTTATTGCCTTTGGTATGAGTTTTCTTGCCAATCCCGACCTTGTTCAACGATTGAAAACCGGAGCTGCCCTGAACGCTCCTGATATGGGGACGTTGTATACCCCGGGGACGAAGGGATATACGGATTATCCGGTGTTGCAAGAATAAATTGTTCCGTTGACTTTTGAACCTGTCACTGAAGAGAGCTTGTTCAATTCTCCACCCCTCGGTGAGAGAATTGAACAGGCTTTATATCAAGCTTTGATAATGCTCTCTGACGGGCATATTGCGACGCATGCCGGAGCATCATGATGGCCGACACAGTCAACACAGACGGCTTCGTTGATGATATAGGTGTCATCTCCAACTGAAATAGCATTGACCGGACATTCAGGCTCGCAGGCTCCGCACAGGATACAGGTATCAATAACTTTATGTGCCATAATTGTTTGTTTTGTTTATGGTTATAATGACAAAAAGGCATTTTGTGCCTTGGATATGCGCTGAATATAGTAATTTGTTCTTCCAAACCTGCTTTTGTCGTCTCCGGAGAACCTTAAAAAAGCCTGGATCGCAAATGAAGAAGCCAAAGTCATGCACATACCGGATGGATATTTAAGCCCTGCGACTTGCGGGGTCTTTGGTGCAGTGATGATCCCGATATGGATGGCTGCTTCAAAGAGGGTTAAAAAAACATTGAAGGTGAGGCAGGTTCCCTTTTTGGCGATTGGCGCAGCGTTCAGCTTTGTCATCATGATGTTCAATGTGCCCATTCCCGGTGGATCGACGGGTCATGCGGTTGGAGGGGTTCTTGTTGCTCTTCTATTAGGGCCCTGGGCGGCTTGTATTGCCCTTACGGTTGCCCTGGTCATTCAGGCGCTCCTGTTTGGAGATGGCGGTATAACGGCCATTGGTGCGAATTGTTTTAACATGGCAGTTGTGCTTCCTTTTACAGGGTATTATGTTTACCGATTGATCAGTTCGAACAGCCCGGCGGGTTCCAGGAGACGTGTCATTGCTGCTGGAGCTGGTGCGTACGCGGGTATATGTATGGCAGCTCTTTGTGCCGGTATCGAATTTGGACTTCAACCGTTACTGTATCATAGGGCAAATGGTCAGCCGTTGTACTCTCCTTATGGCCTGAATGTTGCTGTCCCTGCAATGGTTTTGGGGCATCTTCTTGTCATAGGATGGGTTGAGGTTCTGGTGACCGCATTGGTCGTAAAATATTTACAAAAAGAGGATTCTGTTTTTTTTGAAGGAGGCAGCTCATGACACGTGCCAAAAAACTCTGGGCAGGAATTGGTGTTTTAATGATACTGTCGCCTCTGGGGCTGATGTTGCCGGATCGTTTTAAGGCTGGAACGGCCTGGGGTGAGTGGGGGGTTGATGAGCTTCAGAAAAGGAGAGGCTCTGTCCCGCAGGGTATTCAGAAACTTTCCGACTTGTGGAAAGCTCCACTGCCTGATTATGCGTTTCAGGGATGGGAGGGAAAGGATCTCTTGCATTCAAGTTTTGCTTATGTTGTCTCTGCGGTTCTTGGCATTGCGATTATCGCGGGAGTGGCATTGTTCATAGGAAAAGTGCTGGTGAAAGAGCATGAATAAGCTGTTACACAAGAGGCGTGATTTTATTGAGCGTTCACTGTTGAGCGCTCTTGCTTTTATAAAAGATGCAACCCTTTCTGAAGAGTGCGCCAATCGGAAAGGTTTTTTGCAGTCGCTGGATCCCCGTGTAAAAACAATATCGTTGTTGGTTTTTCTTGTAACGGCGGTCACCCTGAAAAGCACTGGATTGATAGTCGCTCTTTATGCCTTATGTTTATTCCTTGCCTTTTTTTCCAGAATTTCGCTCATCCACTTTTTGACAAGAACATTGCTTTTTATCCCGTTGTTTTCTCTCTTCATTGTGCTTCCAACCTTGTTCAGTATCGTGACGCCAGGTGAACCGGTTTGGTCGTTTCATCTTTTGGGGATCAATGGTATCATTACGCGTCCCGGTTTGGATGGGGCTCTTTTGTTTGTGGTCAGGATTGCCACCTCGGTATCGCTGGTTGTATTATTGTCTTTGACAACCCGGCACTCGGATTTACTGCAGGTTTTAAGGATATTTGGGGTGCCACAGCTCTTTGTTTTGACTGTCTCGATGTGTTACCGCTATCTCTATCTTTTTGCCACGATGGTCGAAAATATTTTTACCTCGGTGAAAAGTCGTGTTGGCGTGGTGTCACATCACCGGTATGGTCAGAAGGTTGTGGCCTGGAATATTGCCAATACATGGAACAGAACAACACATATAAGTGAAGAGGTCTATTTGGCGATGCTGTCGAGGGGATATACCGGTGAGCCTCGACGCTTGTCTGCATTTCATGCGACGCCGAAAGAGTGGTTCTGGTTGTTGTGTGCCGTGATCATCTGCGCAGGCCTGTTGTATAAAGGAGATACCCTGTGAGTGACCTTATGTATGAAGTAAAGGATGTCCATTTTTCCTGGCCGGGTAAATTTCCTGCGCTGTGCGGCGTTGATATGACCATTCGCTCGGGTGAAAAGATTGCGGTTATTGGTGCTAACGGAACGGGAAAGTCGACCTTATTGCATCTTCTGGATGGACTGATATTCCCTCATCAAGGTTCTGTGACCGCCTTCGGGGAGAGGTTACTTGAGCATTCGCTGTTTGATGAACAGGCGGCACACCGTTTCAGACGAAGGGTTGGTCTTGTTTTTCAGAATGCTGATATCCAGTTGTTTTGCCCCTCAGTGAGAGAGGATATTGCCTTTGGGCCGCTGCAGTTCGGCGTTGCTGAGGAAGAGGTTAACCGGCGTATCAGGGAGGTTGCCAACGTGTTGGATATTCAGCATTTATTGGACAGGGTTCCCCATCAATTAAGTATCGGAGAGAAAAAGCGGGTTGCTATCGCCTCTGTTCTTGCCATTGATCCTGATGTCTATTTATTCGATGAACCGACAGCAGGGCTTGATCCTCTGACCGTCCGGCACATTATTGATTTTATGGTCAATGCCAACCGGCAGGGAAAGACCATTATTACCGCGACGCATGACTTGCATATTATCGGAGAGATAGCCGATACGGTTTATGTGTTTGGCCGGAACAAGAAGATTGTCAGGGGCGGCTCTGCTGAATCTGTCTTGAATGACCGGTCACTCCTGGAGTCGAATAACCTGATACATATTCATCGGCATCACCATGATGGCAAGGAGCATGTTCATCAGCATTTGCCATTGGAGCAGCATGACTGAAGAACGGGTTGAGGAGCTTATGAACAAACATCCCGCTGGTGCGGCGCTTTCAAAGATTGAACAGCGATCCCAGGAGCCATGAAATAGCGCTGATGACCACAGAGCCTGCTACGGCCCACCAGAAGCCGTCAATGGTGAACCCACTGACAAGTACTGCGGCGAATTGCAGGAGAAGGGCGTTGATGACAAGGAGGAAAAGTCCCAGCGTGAGAATGATAAAGGGGATGGAGAAAAAGAGCATGACAGGGCGTACAATAGTGTTGATAAGTCCAAGTACAAGCGCCACAGCAATTGCAGCTCCAAAGCTTTTGATATGAATGCCATCAAGGATATGTGCGGTCGCATAAACCGCCAGAGCGTTAATCAGCCATTGAATCAGGATGTGCGTCATCGTCTTTTCTCGGTTTGCTTTGCATTGAATCTCACCCTATGAAAGGTAAGAAAGTTGCGTGAATGCACAAGTTAACACGCTCATCAGATATTCAGTTCCTCAAGGGCGTCACGCAGTGTTGAACAACCGGCAATGGTTATCGGCAGATTTTTCAGCGATGGCTTCAGCTCTCGGGTGTTGGCTTCGGGCAGCACGATGCGTTTGAAGCCAAGGTGCGCGGCCTCGCGGATACGCCGTTCGCTGTCGCTGATGGCCCTGAGTTCACCGGCGAGGCCAATTTCTCCGCAGCAGACGGTTGCCGGATCGACCGGGCGGTTCATGAGTCCTGAGGCTATGGCCGCCGCTATGGCAAGGTCAGCCGCCGGTTCTGCCAGTTTGAGCCCTCCGGCTATTTTCACAAAAACATCCTGCCCCCAGGTTTCAATGTGCAGCCTGTTTTCGAGCACAGCAAGAATAATCGACATGCGTTTCAGGTCGAAGCCGGTGCTGATGCGCTGCGGCATGGAGTAGTTGGTTTTGGAGACCAGCGCCTGAACCTCCACCAGCAGTGCCCTTGTTCCCTCAATGGCGGCAAGAATCGAGTTGCCAGGCACATCGGTTCTGCGTCCGGAGATAAAGAATTCCGAGGGGTTGCTTACCTCTTCAAGGCCGGTTTCATCCATCCGGAAGACTCCGATTTCATTGGTTGAGCCAAAGCGGTTTTTAACTGAGCGGATAATCCGGTAGCGCTGGTAGCCCTCTCCCTCAAACTGCAGGACGGTATCAACCATGTGTTCAAGTGCCTTCGGGCCTGCCAGCGCCCCCTCCTTGGTGATATGGCCGATGATCATCAGAATAAAGTTCTGCTGCTTGGCTGCACGGATAAGCGAGGCGGCGCACTCCCGTATCTGGGTGATGGTGCCCGCAGAGCTTTGGTACTCCTCAGAATGGACGGTCTGGATAGAATCAATGATGACCAGCGCCGGTTTTTCCCGTTCCATGAGCGCCAGAATGCGTTCAAGGTTCACTTCGGGCACGAGCCAGAGGTTTTCGGCCTTGATGGAGAGCCTTTGCGCCCGTTCGCGTATCTGGTTTGGTGACTCCTCGCCGGAGATGTAGAGCACTTTTGCCGGAGCGAGGCGGGGAGCCAGTTGGAGCATGAGGGTTGATTTGCCGATACCGGGCTCTCCGCCCACCAGTACGGCTGAAGCCTGCATGAGCCCGCCTCCGAGTACGCGGTCGAGCTCGCCCATGCCGGTCATGATTCGCTTGAACTCTGAG
>CAISRC010000109.1 GCA_903887845.1 uncultured Chlorobiaceae bacterium | reverse complement strand
GTTGTGGTTGCGCAACTTTGCACTGCAGGAGGCCTGCATAGGCCGTTATCCTTGTGACCGGATCCTGCTCGTGACCCGCAAAATTACTATAAATCATTGCCGCCTTCTCATAGTCGCCGCCCTCCCGGTAAAGAGATGCCAACTCAAAGCGAAGTTCCGGTAAAGGCAAAAGGACTTTTTCGAGTGTTGCCGCAGCATCCCCAAAATTTCCCAGCTCGCGAAGCCAGGTTGCCTTATCGACAAGGATCTTGGTGCGGAGTGAATCCGACAGCGTGCCCGCTGGGAGTTTTTCAAGACGCGCCGTGCTCTGGAGCGCCTCGCCATACTCACCAGTCAACCCTTCGATAACTCTTTTCTCATACAAGGCACTGACCACCCGTGGAGCGGTTACATGCAGTGTATCAAGATCAAGAGCTTTATTATAAAAATCAAGAGCTTTAAAATATTCATGATTGCGACTACAGGTATTGGCCTGCTTGTAGAGCAACGCTATTGTTTCTTCTGAGTTATTGCCTGCATGACACCCTGAAAAAAGCAGAAAAAGAGCAAAAAGCACCATCCCTGACGGAACCCGCCGGAAATGAATTTCCATAACGGGGAGCCTCCAGCTCCCTTTTCAAAAATTAAGTAGTATGTTGAGAGGAATATAACGGAACTCTTGGGTTAACACGAAAACAGCGAGCAACCATGATTGCAGAAAAAACTAAAGCGCCAGCATTTACTCTTCCGGATGCTGAAGGAAAGAACGTCTCTCTCTCCGACTTTTTCGGGAAAAAAGTACTGATAATTTTTTACCCGGGTGACGATACTCCAGTTTGTACAGCACAAATGTGTGATTACCGGAACAATGTTCTGGAGTTCACCAAGCGGGGCATTGCTGTGCTTGGCATCAGCTCCGACAGTGCAGCTTCGCACAAAAGCTTTGCCGAGCGTAACCAGCTTCCCTTCACCCTTTTGAGCGACACCGAAAAAACAGTTGCAAAAGCCTACGATGCTCTCGGTTTCCTGGGCATGTCGCAACGTGCTTATGTGCTTGTTGATGAAGCGGGAACCGTACTGCTGGCCTACAGCGACTTTCTGCCCATTATTTATCAGCCGATGAAGGACCTGCTCGCAAAAATCGATGCGGCATGAGTTTCAAAAATCCGGCGCATTTCTGTATCTTCGCTCGAACTTTTTGTTTTCAGTAACGAATAATATTGTATCCACCACCATGGAAAGAACACTAACCATCCTGAAACCTGATTGCGTCCGCAAAAATCTTGTCGGCGCTGTCATTAACCACATCGAACGTGCTGGCTTCCGCGTTGTTGCCATGAAAAAAATCCGCCTCACCACAGAGACTGCCGGAGAATTTTATGCCGTCCACCGCGAACGCCCTTTCTACGGCGAGCTGGTTGAGTTCATGTCATCCGGCCCCTGTGTCCCGATGATTCTTGAGAAGGATAATGCTGTTGCAGACTTCCGCACCGTTATTGGCGCCACCGATCCTGCCCAGGCAGACGCCGGCACTGTCCGCAAGCTCTATGCTGACAGTAAAGGTGAGAACATCGTCCACGGATCTGATTCTGTCGAAAATGCAGCCATTGAGGGAGCATTCTTTTTCTCAACTGAAGAGGTTGTCAGAGGAAATTGAGCCTCATTGCAGGAAACAATACAAAAAGCGATCGAAAGATCGCTTTTTTGTTGTTGAGATCACCCATGACTGGATGGTTTGTCGCTTTTGATTTCTGAAAGGTACTGGCTGAAGCTCTCCCCGTACATCTCCCATATCGTCATGAAAAGAGCGGCAACAATGGGGCCAATAATAAAGCCGAAAAGCCCAAACATTCCGATACCTCCAAGCGTACCAAAAAAAATAAGGAGCTCATGCATTTGAGTATCGCGTCCGATCAGGATGGGACGAAGAATATTGTCGATATGACCGACCACAATACTGCAAAAGAGCAGAACCCCGATGGCCTGGGGATACTGCCCCGTTGCGGCAAGATATATAACCGCCGGGACCCAGACAATCGGAGGACCAAGGACGGGGATAACTGAAATCAGCGACATGAGGGTGCCCCAGAAGATGGCGCTGTCGATCCCGGCCAGATGCAGAGCGAGACCGGCAAGAGTGCCCTGCACAATTCCCACGACCATATTCCCTTTGATTGTCGCCCTCGTCACGGAAAGAAACTTGTCAAGCAGCCGGTACTGATCACTGTTTGTCAGCGGCAACCAGGAGAGCATCTTTGCCAATAACAACCTTCCGTCCCTTAAAAAAAAGAACATGGTGTAGAGAAAGGTAAAGATAAGAAACAGGTCATTGACGGCAGAGTAAGTCACTGATGAGATTGTGTTGAAAAGCATCGAACCTGTTGTGCTGGCAAGCTCTCCGGCTTTCTGCAGGATCTCCTCACGATACAGTTCAATTTCGGGATAAAATGAGAGCGAACGAAGCTGCTGATCAAAAGCTGCAGGTTCAAGAATCTGCTGCTGTACCCAGGGGACAGCAATACGACTTATTCTAATGGCCTGTTTGGCCACAACACCGAGAAGAGTTGCAAGGGGAAGAACAACGATGAGCAGCATGATGAGCATCGTCATTGCCGCACTCAGGCTTTTACCTCCCTTGAACCAGCGCTCAAAACGGCTGAAAACAGGCATGGCGAGCGCTGAAAAGAGAGCGGCAAGAAATATAACCATGAGGAAATAACGAATCATGGCAAAAAAAATGGCCGAAATGAACAGGAGGAGGAGGAGGAGAATAATCTGGTTTGCTTTGATATTGTTCATGATCGTTTTTTTATGAGCCAAACAAAACTTAAAACCACTCCACGCAATCCTCTTTGAGAAGCTGTGAACGAACATAAGCTACGGCAAAAATTCCAGCCGTTTCAGCCCTGAGAATTGTGTTTCCAAAGGAGATTTCACGAAACCCTTCGCTCCGGGCTTCCTGTACCTCTCCAGCAGTAAAGCCACCCTCACCACCTATCAGGAAAATCGACTGTTTTCCGCAACACTTTACCCCAGGCGGCGACTCTGAACCCTCATAAGGAATCAGCTTGAGATCATAACCCGGAAGAGCAATAACCTTCCTGAAAACGAGTGGTTCACAGAGCTGTGGCAGGTAATATCGTTTTGACTGCCGCGCCGCAGACAACACAATAGTCCGCCATCGGTGGAGCTTGTTCTGAACTTTTTCACTTGACACCTGAGAGAGCGTCCTCGCCGTTATCATTGGAATGATGGTGGATACTCCAAGCTCGGTGGCCTTTTCAAGAAAGAGTTCAAACCTTTGGGGTATTTTGAGCAGAGAGAGGGCGACCGTCACACCTGTTTTTGGACGATCAACACTCCTATGACTGAGAATTTCCCCCTTCAGTGAGGTTTTACCAACATCCGAAATGCTGACCTCGCAGCACAAACCAGAACCGTCGGTGACAAAAATCCTCTCTCCTGTTTTTTTTCTCAGCACCCGCACAAGATGATGAAACTCCTCACCATCAAGAACAAGGCTCTGCGCCTGAAGATCGATGTTCTCCGTCGAAGTATAAAAAAGTTCCATAGGCTCATTACTCCTTTGCGGCAACGGCAACAGCGGCAAGAGAGACTTTTTCAGCCCCACTCTCGCGCAGTGCCCGGGCGGCGGCAGCCAGGGTTGCGCCTGTTGTCACGACATCATCAACAAGCAGCACATGACGACCGCGAACACCTTTTGAAGCAAGAAATGCACCTTCACAATTTTTTTGCCGCGCCTGAGCAGAAAGCCCTGTCTGCGATACCGTATACCGTTTTCTGACAAGAAAATCGGAACAAACCGGTTGCCGCAACAATTGGGCAAGACCTTCGGCAATTTTTTCTGACTGGTTATACGATCGCTCTGTTTTTTTTAGCCGATGAAGAGGAACAGGCACGATACACTCTATATCACCGATATCACCTTCCGAGCGCATCCACTCGCCCAGTTGACGGCCAAAACTTGTACCAAGATTAAAAAGCCCTTCATACTTCATGGAGTGCAGCATCTGCTGTAACGCACTTCTTTTGTGAAACTGGTAACGGCACCAACCCCGTTCGAACGGGAAATGTTCACCAAAATGGGAGACAACGGTTTGTCGCAAAACATCTTCTGCCTCTGAAAAAGTTTTGAACGGATCAAACGTCTTTTTGCATGAACTACAGCAGTACTCTTCTTCGGGCAAAAGAAGTTTTTGACAGACGAGACATACGTGAGGAAAAAGGAGATGAAGCAGTTGTTCAAGCATGGCAAACTCACGTTATGGTTAGCCGAAGCATAAGGCCGCTGCGCCGTACACTCCTGCCTTGTTCCCAAGAAAAGCTGGCACAAGTTCAAGACCTTCGTGCATGGAAGGAAGTATTGAGTTCCTGAGTTGCTTGAGGGCAGGAACAAATATAAGGTCTCCTGCTGCTGAAATCCCGCCGCCAATAACAAATTTTCTGATATCCATGAGCGCCGTGACGTTTGCAAGCCCCACACCGAGAATGGAACCAACTCTTTCCCATACAGCAAGGGAAACTGCATCACCTTCATGTGCGGCATATTCCAGATGGCGCGGCGAAAGACGTGTATAATCATTATTACACAATTTACCGACAGAGGAACCAGAAGGGCTTGCAGCAATCATCCTGCATGCAAGTGCCACAATGGCCTTTTTTCCAATAAGGCTTTCCAGAGTACCCCGTATCCCTGCATGAAGAGTCGACCCTTCAAAGTCAAGAATCATGAAGCCCACTTCTCCAGCAGTACCATGAGCGCCACGATAGAGTTTTCTGTGCAGCACAATCCCTCCACCCACTCCAGTACCGAGGGTCACCATAAGAAAATCCCTGAACTCCTGCCCTGCCCCATAGACAGCTTCACCAAAAGCCGCCATATTTGCGTCATTATCGATAAGAACCTGCATTGCAAGCTGCTCCTTTTCCATAAGACACTTTTGCAGTTCATCACGCAAAGGAAAGATACCCCATCCAGGAAGATTTGGAGGATAGCACAGTACGCCTTTCTCTGCATCAACAGCTCCAGGAGCTCCCAGCCCGACACCGGCAAAATCTTCGGGTTTACTTGTCGAAGAAGCTTCTCGATAAAGAGCAGCAATAATGCCTGAAAGCTGTACAACGATTCCGCCAGGACCCGATGCCGTATCGGTGAAAATCCTTCTGTCAGTCAGAAGACCGCTCTCTTTTCCGACGACCCCGGCTTTGATTGCCGTACCGCCAAGATCTATACCAATGGCCCATCGAGACATACTGCCAAATTTAATTTACTGGTGATTGAACGGCCTGATAAATTTTCTGCCATGAGTGCCAGATGCGAAAAAGTCCAGAATTTCAACAATTTCAGGTTCAGGAGGAATTTCTGATTTAACTTTTTCAAGTGCATTGGCAAGAAGAAGACCCGATTGAAAAAGAATCCTGTACGCATCTTTAATCAACGTTATCTTCTCAGGGGTAAATCCTCTGCGTTTCAACCCGATACTGTTAAGACCCTCAAAACGGAAAGTTTCATTTCCTGAAGCCATGACAAACGGCGGCACATCAAGCGTGACTCTTGAGAGCCCTCCAAGCATTGAAAAGCGACCGATACGAACGAACTGGTGAACTGCGGCAAGTCCTCCGACAACAACATAATCGCCAACCTCACAATGGCCACCAAACGGAACACAATTTGCGACAACAACATGATTACCAATCACACAGTCATGGCCAACATGCACATAAGCCATAAAAAGATTATCAGAGCCGATAACGGTTTTACCGCTCGCTTTCGTGCCCCGATTAAGGGTCACACATTCCCGGATAACCGTTCTGTCGCCAACAAAAAGAAAGGTCTTCTCTCCGGAAAACTTGAGATCCTGAGGCTCAGTGGCAAGCACCGCACCAGAATAGATCTTGCATTCGCTGCCGATCCGGGCACCAGATGCTATATGAACATGGGGCCATATCCTAGTGCCATCACCTATTTCCACATCGTCTTCAATAACGGTATAGGGACCGACCGTAACGCCCTCCCCAAGAACGGCACTCTGACCGATAACCGCAGTTGGATGAATAAAGCTCTGCATAATTTTTTATTCCTTCGTTGTTTCAAACTCTTCTACCAGTTTTGGCTCTTTCAGCTCACGAGAAAGTGATTGGATAATCCTTTTCGCTTCATCTTTCCTGCCAATATCCCTGTATGCCCTAGCAAGAACATAAAAAAGACGGGGGTCAGAAGCTGGCGATGAGTGAACACCCAATTGCTCAAGATAATTAATATACATTGACGTTTTCTGCTTTTCGCCCAGACGGACATAAAGTGCGATCACTGAACCGGCAAGTTCCGGATTTAAAGGGTATTGTGCAAGAGGGAGAAGTTTGGCTGAGGTATCAAGCACTTGCAATGCAAGTGCTCCGCGCCGCACATTCCGTTCTGCACCAGACGCCTCTCTTATGGAAAGAGTTCCCTCCGTGTCCGTGGCCAGTTCAAGGGCAAGACGGACAAACAGTGGACTATAGTTGCTGCACAGCCTTCTCGACGTCTCTTCAAGAGTGACTTTGGCATTATTAAGGTTCCGGTAACGATAGACGTCCAGAAGGTTCCTGTACAGCACTGCCGGATCAACATAGCTCATAGGATCGGCACTTTTAATAGGTACCACTTTGTAGACCAGCCCGTCAAGACGAAGATAGTTTTCAATACCAATCATGCTTTCGGGATCGACCGTCAAGGCAAAATAGACCGGACGACGAGCAAAGTTATTCATCAGAATCTCATAAACTGCAATATCCTGAGGACGAAGATATCCCTGTCCATCATAAGTCAGTCCTGGCTTGAGCAGCCAGGTCATGGTATCGACCGGATCGGACGGCAACGAAACACCGTGGAGTCGTGACTCACGCAAAAGCTGCTGACGGAGTGCCGATGAAGGTAGTGAAGCATCAACTGAATCAATAGGGACATAGGTAATACTGGCAATCTCTCCGTCGCTTAAACTGAACGCAACCGGTTTGGCTCCACGCGGGCGGCTGTTTTTCAACTGATCAAGGTACCAGCCTGTATTGGCAAGACTCAGGTTAACGACGCGCACATCGGTTCTGATACGTTCGACCTCCTGCAGATACCACAATGGAAAAGTATCGTTATCACCGTTGGTAAAAAGAATGGCATCTTTTTCACAACTTTGCAACATATTCCAGGCCCAGTCCCACGGAACATAGTTCCCCGAACGGTCGTGCATACGATAGTTTGCCTGCAGCATCCGCCCGTTAATCAGAAAAAATCCGGATGCAACCGTCACGAGAGCAAAAAACATGGGGGTGCGGTGACCGGGAAGCTTCAACCTCTGCCCAAGCCACTGCCAGATGCTTTCTATCCCGATTCCTGTCCAGAGAGCAAAGGCAAAAAAACTGCCGACATAACTGTAATCCCTCTCTCTTGGCTGAGGTTCAGTCTGGTTAAGATAGATTACCAGCGCCGCGCCGGTAAGCACAAAGAGCGCCGTCACAACCAGCCCCATCTTCCAGTCGCGCCTGAAATGGGTTATGGCACCAACAAGCCCGACAAGAAAAGGGATACCCCATAACACCGACCAGTCGACTCCAGCCCCTTCCATATCATGCTCGCGTCCTATAAACTGCCACCCGAAATAGCGGAAGTACATTTTCTGCATCTGATAGGTGAGAAAATAGTCGAGGTCACTTGAATAGTGCTGATAATAATACTGATGCACCGGCTCCGGCGACCAGCGCCTCGGCCAGAGCGGCATATCCCCGTACTGATCACGGTTGAGGTATGAAAAAAAGGTTTCGGGAGCCGAAGGGTTATTTTCGTTGATGGGAGGCCCGGCCTGTGCTCTGACATAAATCATGCCATAAGAGGTATAGCCGATAGTAATAAGAATAATCGACATCACGATGGTATTCAGGAGCGGCTTCTGGTGGTTGTGGGCATACCAGACGGAGTAGCCAAGCACCACCAGAAACAGTAACAAGCCCCACCATGAGGTCAGTTGCAGAAGAATCGGAAGCCCTTTAATGATAACGATATAGATCAGGAAAAATAGCCCTGACGATACAAGAATAAGGAGAGCAAAAGATATAAAGGTCACCTCGTACTTTTTAAAGTAGTAGACCAGCGCAACAGCAAAAACGGCAAGCAGGCTGAGCAGATGCACCCCGATCGAAAGGCCTATGATGTACATGACGAGCAGCAGCCACCGTTCGTGACCAGGTGCAGGCTCCTCTTCATGCCAGCGGAGCATCAGCCAGACAACGAAAGCAGTAAAAAGCGATGAAAGTGCGTACACTTCAGCTTCAACAGCGTTAAACCAGAAACTGTCCGACAAGGCAAGGGCAAGGGCCCCGATAACAGCTCCCCCATAACCTGATATTTTTTCAGCAGCGCTCCAGAGGTCGGGCTCACTTTTTCTGTAGAGGATGATCAACCGCACCGTGACGAGATAGGTCAACATGATGGTTGCTGCACTGGCGAGAGTACTGATCAGGTTAACCCTTGCTCCGGTATCACTGAAAAAAGGAATCATGGAAAAGAGGCGGCCGAGCAACAGAAAAAGAGGCGATCCGGGAGGATGTGGAATTCCAAGTGTATACGCTGTGGCAATAAACTCCCCGCAATCCCAGAATGAAAAGGTGGGAGCCATGGTGCGGAGATATAAAATTTCAGCGGCAAGAAAAAGAACGGCAGCAAGAGTGCGGTTAATCGTCCGGTGTGTCATGGGTAAAACGTACTCTGAAG
>CAISRC010000108.1 GCA_903887845.1 uncultured Chlorobiaceae bacterium | reverse complement strand
GAAGAGTTTTTCAGCAAAGGGCAGAAAGGAAGCTCCGCCATGCCCCACAAACGCAACCCTATCACCTTTGAACGCCTGACCGGACTTGCCCGAGTCGTCCGCTCAAACTCCCTGGCCGCAATGGAAAATGTGGCGCTCTGGCACGAACGGGATATCTCTCACTCATCGGTTGAGCGCATCATCATGCCAGACTCAACAACAGCCCTCTGCTACATGCTGCGCACCTTCAGTGATGCGCTCGACACACTGCTTGTCTATCCGGAGAGAATGGAGGAGAACTTCAACTCATCCTACGGGCTGACCACCTCACAAACAGTACTGCTCGCACTCACGGCGAAAGGACTGACCCGTGAAGTGGCCTACAAACTGGTTCAGCGTAACGCCATGGAGAGCTGGTCAACCAAAGTGCACCTGCGTGACCTGCTGCTGAAAGATGAAGAGTTGCTGAATTATCTTGATGCTGACGATATCGCCCAGCTCTTCAGCGCTGAGACGATTCTCGGCAAGCTGAAAAACAGTGTGGATATTATCTTCAAACGCAATGGACTATAACAGGGTGGCAATGAACAATCCTCTTTTCAGAAAAATCGGAATTATTCTTTTTCTGCTTGGACGATATCTTTTTGCGGCTTTTTTTCTTTACGGCTTCTGGCACAAGCTGGTAAAAGGGTGGTTATGGAGCGACCTCATGCAGGGATTTTTCATCAAACGGCTTGCTGAACTCCCTGCTAACTCTTTTCAGGCAAATTACCTTGCACATTTTGCCATACCATTGGCATTGCCGATCGCCTGGATTGTTACCATCGGAGAGCTCATTATCGGTCTCGGACTTGTTTTTGGCCTTGCGGTAAGAGTTAATGGAGCATTTGCTCTCTTCATGGTGCTTAATTTTGCTGCTGGAGGCTATTTCAACCTTTCCCTTCCTCCATTCATGGCCTTTGCCGTGCTGCTGATAGTACTTCCATCAGGCCAATGGCTCGGGCTTGATAAAAAACTCCACCTCAAATACCCTGATGCAATTTGGTTCAGATAAAAAAATGGTGACAACTCCACATCGCCCCTGCAACTACCATCTCTGGATATACTTTATTCTAGCCTTCCCAGTGGCAGCATATTACCCTTTTCATCAGGCTAATGCCGCTGGGAAAAAACAAACCAGAGCGCTGATTGATCTTGCAGACAAGGAGTTATGGAAGATGAACTACCCGAAAGCCGATTCGCTCTATACTCTGTCACTGCACAAAAATCCTGACAACGTTGAGGTGTACTGGAAACTTGCCCGGCTGCAGGTAAGTCTTGGCGAATCCATCCCTCCGGAAAAAAACGATATCCGTCTGCAACATTACCGAAAGGCAGAGGAGTATGCCCGTACCACGATAAGCATTGACAGCACCAATGGAAAAGGACACACCTGGCTTGCTGCATCGCTTGGGATGATGGCAGACAATGTCGGCACAAAGGAAAAATTAAAGCGTGCACGGGAAATTAAAAGAGAACTTGATACCGCTCTACGATTAAACCCGACCGACGAAACAGCACTTTCGATGCTCGGCTCTTTTTATCGTGAAGCTGCCGGTATAGGATGGTTCAGAAGAATGGTAGGCAACGCCTTTGTCGGCGAAGTGCCACAGGGAGATTATGAGCTGGCCGAAAAAGCATTCAGAAAAGCAATCAGTATTGATCCAAAAATCATCAGGAATTACCATGAACTTGCCCTCATCTGTATCAGGAACGATAATCGGGAGGAGGCTATCAGCCTGATGACAACCGCTCTTAACCAGCCCATACTTATTGAGAGTGACAAAAGGCGCATTGAGGAGATGCACAAACTCCTCAATAAATACTCTAAAGAGTAAAAAAAAGAAGCTACAACTGATCGTTTCCGACAATGCCGAGAAGAGCTCTGATGCCCAAATGATAGCTGTTAGCTCCGAAGCCGCTGATCACTCCGACACATACTTCTGAAATCACCGATGTGCGTCGAAACTCCTCGCGTGCGTAGATGTTTGAAAGATGAACCTCCACAACAGGAATGGTGACAGCACTGATAGCATCGCGCAGAGCAATAGAATAGTGAGTAAGCGCTCCTGCGTTCAGCACAACACCGGTATATCCACCCTTGTCTTCAATGTGAAAGAGTTTTTCCAGTAACGCACCCTCATCTTCTGACTGAAAAAACTCAATGGAGAGTTCCGGAAAACTCTCCATAAGTTCAAGGTTGATATCGTCAAGTGTACGATAGCCGTACACTTCCGGCTCACGCTTTCCAAGCCGGGAAAGGTTCGGTCCGTTAAGAACAAGTATTGTCATTGCTCATCCTCTCTTCATTTATGGCAAGAATTCGTTAAGGCTACCAATATGTCGCCCCTACGGGGCTCTCAAAAGCTACCAAACAGCTTCAATATCCCGATTTTTTGCTACCAATATATCGCCCCTACGGGGCTATCAGACAATTAACAAAGAGACATTAAAGAATATACTGGCTGAGATCGCGGTCTGCCACCACATGGTTCAGCTTCTCTTTCACCATGGTCTCGTCAATCTCTACCCGGTCATCAGAAAAATTCTCGGGAATATTGAACATCAGCTCCTCAAGAAGATTGGTCATGATGGTGTGAAGTCTTCTCGCACCGATATTTTCAACACTCTCATTGACCTGTGCAGCAATTCTGGCAATCTCGCGGATAGCCCCTTCACTGAAGCTCAAATCAACACCTTCTGTTCCAAGAAGCGCTGAATACTGCTTGATAAGAGCATTATCCGGCTGTGTAAGAATAAGATAAAAGTCCTCTTCCGTCAGGCTTTTCAGTTCAACCCTGATAGGAAAACGACCCTGAAGCTCAGGAATAAGATCCGAAGGCTTTGCCACATGGAAAGCGCCTGAAGCGATAAAGAGCACATGGTCAGTCTTCACCATGCCATGTTTGGTCGCAACATTGGAACCTTCAACAATCGGAAGAAGATCGCGCTGCACACCCTCACGGCTGACATCCGGCCCCTTGCCGCCTGCTCCGGTAGAGGGAGAGGCTATTTTATCAATCTCATCAATAAAGACAATTCCTGACTGCTCGACCTTGTTGATTGCCTCCTTGACAACGCTCTCCATATCAATAAGCTTCTGCACCTCTTCCTGCTCAAGAAGCTTACGCGCTTCAGCAATGCTGACTCTTCTTTTCTTGCGTTTGCGGGGCAGGCCACTCATGAGATCCTGCATAATTCCCCCGATCTCCTCCATCTGCCCGAGAGGCCCAAAAACCTGCATCATCCCTCCTGGCGAATCACCGGACGTATCCATTTCAATCTGACGATCCTCAAGTTTGCCATTGCGGAGACGTTCCAGCATCTTCTTGCGACTGCGGCGGTTAACCTCGATCGATTTATCCTGGTGATCAGACGTTGGCGTCTCGCCCCCCTCTTCATCACCATTCTCCTCATCACCGGAATCATGGGAAGATGAAACAGGAGGGAGAAGAATATCAAGCAGACGCTCTTCAACAAGCAGCGCCGCCTTTTCGCGAACCTCTTCGGAACGCTCACTTCTCACCATAGCCACCGACTGATCGACAAGGTCACGGATCATCGACTCCACATCACGCCCGACATAACCCACTTCTGTAAATTTTGATGCCTCAACCTTCACAAACGGAGCCCTTGCCAGTTTGGCAAGCCTGCGGGCAATTTCGGTTTTACCAACGCCGGTCGGCCCGATCATGATGATGTTATTGGGCATAATCTCATCGCGAAGCTCATCACTCACATTCTGACGACGAAGCCTGTTGCGCAAGGCAATGGCAACAGATTTTTTCGCATCCTTCTGACCAATAATATATTTATCAAGCTGCGAGACAATCTGGTTCGGAGTCAGATTACTCTCAGCAATAGAACTTTTAGTACTCATATCCCTGCAATGAATTGTGGATTACAAAAAACTGCCCAGGATCTGCAACCAGGCAGACCCTGAATGCAAAGCGTCGATGCCTCGGTTAAACCTCTTCAACAATAATATGATCGTTGGTATAAATACAGATATCGGCGGCGATCTTCAAACTCTCAAGCACAATCTCCTTTGCGGAAAGAGAGGTGTGTTTCATAAGTGAGCGGGCTGCTGCCAGCGCATACATACTTCCGCTGCCAATGGCAACGATACCATCCTCCGGTTCAATGACATCACCGGTTCCCGAAATAATCAGCGCCTTGTCGTTACTGACAATGGCAAGCATCGCCTCAAGACGGCGGAGATACTTGTCGGTTCTCCAGTCTTTGGCAAGCTCCACAGCCGCCCGGTCGAGCTTGCCATTATACGCCTCAAGCTTCGTATCAAAGCGGTCAAGCAGGGTCAAGGCATCTGCGGTTGCTCCCGCAAAACCGGCAACAAGCTTTCCCTGATATAACCTCCGGATCTTTCTGGTTGAATGCTTTACAACCGTATTGCCAAGTGTCATCTGGCCATCGCTTCCGAGCGCAGCCTTGCCATCGCGTATCACACCAATAACCGTTGTCGAACGGATTTGAGGCCTCTCTGAATTCTTCATCAATTAAAATATTTTTTTTCTTAATCTTGCCACTGGAATTTGCATTTGTTCACGATATTTTGCAACTGTTCTGCGCGCTATGTGCACTCCTCTTTTCACCAGCATCTCCGTGATTGTATCATCACTCAACGGATTGGCTGAATCCTCATCGTTAACCATCTCAGCAATATACTGACGGATAATCTTGCTCGACAGATCATCACCCTCCTCAGTCGAGAGCCCTCCGCTGAAAAAATACTTCAACTCAAACACGCCAAAACGAGTCTGAACATATTTTCCATTGACCGCACGACTGATGGTCGATATATCAAGAGCTGTCCCGGCAGCAATGGTTTTCATCCCAAGGGGCAGAAGATGCTCAGGCCCGGAAATAAAAAACGCATACTGCTGCTTCATCAATGCTTCAATAACCTTCAGAAGCGTCTGACGCCGGGTGTCAAGAGCACTGGTAAATTCATGAGCCCGCTGCAAATTCTTCCGTATAAACTGTTTTTCCTCTTTAGGGGCTTTCCTGTTTTTCAGAAGCTCCTGATAGCGATCCGTCACCTTGACTGAAAGAGCACTTCGGTCATTGAGCGCAGCAGTCAGTTCTCCATTCTCATAGGTGACCACAAAGTCAGGGGTAATGTAGTGACCACCCTCATCCTGAAAAATCCCGGGATGAGGATCAAGGGCGATAATGGCCGAAACCGCCGCTTCGACCCTCTCCTTCGCCACTCCCAGCTTTTTAATCAGCAGTTCAAAGCGTCGGTGGAGAAAATCATCAAAATGATCCTGGAGAATTCTTCTCGCAAGCTCAAAGGTTTTCGCGTCATAACGCTCTGTCGCAAACTGCAGTTGCACAAGAAGCCGTTCACGCAAATCACGCACGGCCACACCGGGCGGATCAAGAAAATTGATTTTCCGCAAAACACGCTGCAGATCGCTTTCGCTGACATCAAGACCCTGGAGATGCAGACTGTCAATAATGACATCAGCTTCCTCGGTGAAGTAATCATCACCATCAAGATTACCAAGAATTTCAATGGCAATCCGCACTTCACGCTCTTTGACATCTTCATGCAAGGCCAGTTGTTTCAGCAGCGTCTCATGAAAAGTGTCATGCTGCACCGCCTGAAAAAAACGCTCTTTTGAGGGATTTTCGTGAGTAAAGTTGAGCCGTCCCTCAGATGTTTCTCCCGAAGGGGGAACCTCTGAGCGCTCTTTGAGAGAGCTTTTACTGAACCGTTCAACCGAGTCAAACATATCGTCACCGGCTGACCGGTCACTCTCCCCCGCACCTTCCACTTCACCCTCTCTTCGCTCTTCAACAAGCTCCAAAAGAGGATTTTCCTGCACCTCTTCATAAATCCGCTCTTCAAGATTCTGCATCGGGAGCTGAAGAAGCTGGCTGCTGAGTATCTGCTGGGCAGAGAACTGTAATGTTTGCTTCTGTTGAAGCCTGATATCAGCCATTAGAGAGTGGAAGATGCATCGACATAGACTTTCAAATCCGCTACCCAGTCATTGCCATACAATGACTCAAGCGCAGAGGAGACATAATCAATAAGTTGTACCTTGCACTCCCCGCCCGCCTTTCTGGCAGTACGACACATAGAGTGCTGTTCGTAGACAAGATAATCCAAACCAAACTTTTTCCTTACCCTTATCGGAAACAATCGGCAGGATATCGGCTTGTCGAACCCCAGAATCCCCTCCCGATGGGCAATCTCAATGGCACAAAATGTTATTCCATCACGAACAACAGTGAAAACACACTCCTTGTTCTCAACTGTTTTCGTGTACTGAACCCCTTGATAGACCTCTACAGGGCCGTGCCGCCGGAGATAACGCAACCCTTTTTCCGGCAGCATTCTGAGCAGCTCCTCAGGCAATTCCTGAAGCTGCAAGGCCTCAGCAGGCGATAACGGTGCGCCAAGTTCACCCTCAACACAGCACGCTCCCCGGCATTCATGCAGATCGCAGGAAAAGAAAGCAGAGAGAACATCTTTTTCTACCAGAACATTACCAACAGAAACCAGCGACATAACAATATGTTCAATTAATTATCGCAAGCGATATTAAGCACAAGCCACAGTGGGCGATATGTTAGTAAACAAAACATTTCGTCGAAAGACCATTACCTTGCCTCTTATGAAATTTGCAGCTTCAATGATTTTTTCATAGCTATATTACAACTCTTTTCAGAAAATGGGATAATAACCAACCTGAATACACCTACAAAGCCACACCACCATGCTTATCATCGACGGAAAAAAGGTCTCGCTTGACCTGAAAAATGAACTCAAGGAGAGTGTTGACAACTACCGGGCCCAAACCGGCAAAGTACCCGGACTGACGGTTATCATTGTCGGCCAGGATCCAGCATCGCAGGTTTATGTCCGCAATAAAGCCAAAACATGCAAAGAGATCGGCATGATTTCCACCGTCATCGAAATGCCTGCCGACACCACGCAGGAGCATCTGCTCAAGGCCATCCAGGAGCTGAACAACAACCCGGCGGTTCACGGCATTCTGGTGCAGCAGCCACTGCCGAAGCAGATCGATGAATTTGCCGTCACCATTGCCATTGACCCGTCAAAAGATGTTGACGGATTTCATCCCGAAAATCTTGGTCGCCTTGTGATGGGACACCTCGACAAATGTTTTGTCAGTTGCACTCCTTACGGCATCCTTGAGCTGCTCGGTCGCTACAACATTGAGACCAAAGGCAAGCACTGCGTCGTGGTCGGAAGAAGCAACATTGTCGGCAAACCGATGGCCAACCTGATGCTCCAGAAACTCGAAGCAACCAACTGCACAGTCACCATCTGCCACTCCGCCACCAATAACATTCCATTTTACACACAGCAGGCCGATATTCTCATTGCCGCCATTGGCAAAGCGGGCTTTATCACTGCTGATATGGTAAAACCGGGCGCAGTGGTCATTGACGTCGGCATCAACCGCATTGAGGACGCATCAACCAAGAGCGGCTACCGTCTGGTTGGCGACGTGGATTACGAAGGCGTTTCAGCAGTTGCCTCGGCCATGACTCCGGTTCCTGGTGGCGTCGGCCCCATGACCATTGCCATGCTCCTGAAAAATACGCTTCAGTCGTTCCAGCGTACGAACGGGCTGTAAGGCATCATGGCCAAAAGTGTCACAAAATATATCTGCTCAAACTGCGGTGCGGTCTCGCTGAAATATCAGGGAAAATGTTTTGAATGCCAGAGCTGGGGTACCCTTGTGGAGACTCACCTCGACCCCGAGCCCAAAAAACAGCGCCCGGGTTCGGCAGGTGCCGTCGCCGTTGTGCAGAACCTGCATGATGCCGTACCCTCAGAGTTCAAGCGAATCATGACCGGCATGGGCGAGCTCGACCGCGTACTCGGAGGCGGGCTCATGCAGGCTTCAGCCGTACTGGTGGGCGGAGAGCCCGGTATCGGCAAATCAACCCTCATGCTCCAACTGGCTCCCCG
>CAISRC010000107.1 GCA_903887845.1 uncultured Chlorobiaceae bacterium | reverse complement strand
TCAACTTTGCTGCCCAGCATTTGCTCCAGCTCTTCCTTGAGCTGCACCCTGAGCAAAATATTCGGTTCCTTTTCAACAACAATATCAATATCGCTGTCATCCCTGGCAGAATTTCTGGCGACGGAGCCGAAGATGCCGACTTTCTTCACACCATAACGCTCCTCAAGCTCTGCTTTATGGCTGCTCAGTGTGCGAAGTGCTTGATCTCGCTGCATGGCTTGGTTTGAAATTTTGAAATCAGAGCCCATACTGAATTTTTATACCCTGATGTGAATGAACTCTTCCCTCGTCAACATCTTTCAACCCACGAGCTATCCCTGATTTTTGCTCATCGGTCAAGCCATGAGACCAATCTTTTTGTGTTTCATTTACATCTCTTTGCACGTTGAGATAATCCAGGGTTTCATCGTCTTCAAGGTTAACTACCATTGAATAAATTCCAGTTTGATTGCTTCGTGTACCATCGTTGCTCGTATTACCATGTTTATATTAATCACGCTGGAGGTTTCTCATCTCTCAGCTATCGCCTGGTATGATGGCTCTTCAAGGTATGCTCTTGATATTTGATTGTATTGTTGGTGGGGAGTGAGCATTGCATGAAGCATTGGATTCTGTTATGGATTGTCATCATAGTATAATCACTCTTGCAGAGTAAAAAGGCGCTCTATATCGCGGGCACCGTGCAACACCCTGACAATCTCTATTCCATCTGGAATACTGAGATAAAAAATCATATACCGACCAAAAGGAAAGCTTAATAAACCTGGCAAAAGCTCCATACGTGATCACCCTGCATGGGGAGAGCCTGCCAACTCATTAATTTTCATATAAATAGAGTCTATAAAGCCATCTGCACGAGCTTGACTGTCTTCAGCAATATAATCCCATATATCAGCGAGATCTTCTAACGCAAGTGGAAGGATGATGATTTCTGGCATACGCAGGCACCCGTACGCATGGCTTTTTGGCAAAAACGGCTTTTGCCAGCGTTGTTTTTTCCTTACTGCCCTGGCCCGGTTATCGCAATAACAGGAAATGTTTTGGCCAACCGCTGAAGGGTTGCTGTTTGTTTGCGATAGATCATAGAATTTTATACAAATTGCGAATTGAAAGTGCAAATTGTATAACTTTCTTCCGACTTATAGCACAGTCTTGCTGATAGCTTTTATTCGGTGAGGTCTTGAGGGCGAGTCAGAGCATTGCCTCTTGCTGAAATCGTTCGAGCGAGGGATCAAACGGCAGCTTTTTGTGCTGGATACACTGAATCTTCAATCCTACTTCACCTTCCACTCCGCAGGATTGACACTGACAAGCCAGTCGAGTGTCCGGCGGATACCCTCCTCCAGACCGACCCTGGGCACCCAGCCAAGCAACCTTCGGGCTTTTGATGCATCAACAACTGCGCGAGATGCCAGTAAGGTGACCGCATGACGGGTCAGCAGTGGCCGTTTTGCACTCCTGATAGTCCGATAAAGAACCTCTAACATTCCTGCAAGCCAATAAACAAGGTTAAACGGAAGGTACAGTGATGGAGGCTTTGCATGAATCCGGGCGGCAATCCGTTCACACACCTCTTCAAAGGATATTGCTTCCCCGTCATAGGCGAGAAAACCTTCACCGACAGCGTCTTGGTGCAGGGCTGCAAGCATAAGAAGATCAACAAGATTGTCAATATAAACCATGCTCATCGACGCATGATGTGACCAGTAAAAGAGTTGGCGACGACGAATACCATCAGCAAGTAAAGGAAATAATGTACGGTCTCCAGGGCCATAAACCCAGACAGGATAAACAAGGGATGCTTTGATCCCCAACTCGGCATATTTCCAGACAATGTCATTTCCACCTATTTTGGTATCAGGATATGGCAGATTCTGCATGACATAGGGTGTCTCTTCATTAACCTGCTTATGCCTGAAATGGTTGAATGACTCATAGGTGCTGATGTAAACAAGTCTTTTAACCTTGTATCTGAGCACCGCTTCGCAAACATGCCGGGTCCCGCCAATATTGATATCCGTGAAATCCTTGAGTGCTCCCCAGTCCGAAGTGAGGGCTGCGACATGAAAGACCACATCACAGCCGTTAACCGCACTGTTGACCGCCTCGGCATCACGGATATCACCTTCAACCACGACCACACCCTCCTGCTTCAAGCTGGCAATGCATGCATTACCCTTTCGGACAAGTGCCCTAACATCATAGCCTTCATGCAGACATCGTTTTACAAGATGAGACCCGATGAACCCCGATGCTCCAGTGACCAATACAACCGTCATAATCTCATTTGATTGTCAATTGCAAGGACCCGATAAACTTTATCTTGAAGACACACGGTAACCACCTGAGCAATTATAAATGCTCAAGAGTTATAACCCGACTCTCACACCAACCAGAAACCCACTGCCTGAGACATCCAGTTTGCCGTTACTACTGCTAAGGGTAATCTGTGCAAAGGGGGTGAGCTTTATTGCTGTATTCATACATAACATAATCCAGCATACCTCAGCCCCCACGCGTCTTTCAACACACCCAACCTTACATGGAACCGGTAGTAAGGTAGCGCTGATGCCAGCTTAATGCTTCGTCGAGCAGATGGGGTGTGTGTTTTCCAAAAGAATGGTCATACGCACGTTTGTGATAATCCTGAAGTAATGGCTTAAAGTGCGGGTGGGCACAGTTTTCGATGATGACCTTGGCTCGCTGATTTGGGGAGAGACCACGGAGGTCAGCAAGGCCCTGCTCGGTAACCAGCACCTGAACATCATGTTCGGTATGGTCGACATGGGATACCATAGGCACAATGCAGGAGATTTGACCATGCCTTGCCTGGGATGGTGTCATGAATATTGAGATGTAGGCATTGCGCGCAAAATCACCGGAGCCTCCGATACCATTCATGATGGCACTTCCCATGACATGGGTTGAATTGACATTGCCATACATATCGGCTTCTATCATGCCGTTCATGGAAATAACGCCAAGACGGCGGATCACTTCCGGATGATTACTGATTTCCTGGGGGCGCAGAATTATCTTGCTTTTGTATTCATCGAGATGGGCATAGAGTTCCGCCAGCGCCTTGTTGCTCAAAGAGAAGGCTGTCGCCGAAGCCGAAATCAGCTTGCCAGAGTGGATCATATCAAGCATGCCATCCTGCAGTACTTCAGTATAGGCTGTCAGGTTTTCGAAAGGGCCATGGTCCAGACCAGCCATGACGGCATTGGCAATATTTCCAACGCCTGATTGCAGGGGCAGCAGATTCTTTGGGAGTCGTCCTCTTTTTACTTCGTGTTCGAGAAATTCAAGAATATGGCCGGCAATCATCCTGGAATTTTCATCAGGCTCGGAAAATTCTGAATTCCGGTCCGGGCTATGAGTTTCGATGATGGCTATAATTTTATCAGGATCGCAATGCAGGTAAGGGTCGCCAATCCTGTCATGTGGATGCACCAGAGGTATCGGCAGGCGGTTTGGCGGCAGACTTGTGCCGTAATAAATGTCGTGCATTCCTTCCAGACGGGCATCCTGCCAGGAGTTAACTTCCAGAATGACCTTGTCCGCCTGATCCAGCCATGTCTTGTTGTTGCCAATCGACGTCGAAGGAATCAGGCGCCCGTCTTCGAGAATGCCTGCCACTTCAACGACAGCGATATTCAACTTTCCGAGAAATCCGAACCAGACAAACTGGGCTACATGAGAGAGATGAATGTCGAGATACTCCATCTCTCCCGCGTTGATACGTTTGCGGCAAATGGGATCAGATTGGTAAGGAAGACGCATCTCCACGCCGTCAACCTTGGCCAGCGCGCCGTCAAGTTCCGGTGCGGTGGAAGCCCCGGTCCATACTCCAATCCTGAATTTCTGCCCCTTGCTATTGGCATCCTCAATGCGTTTGGCGAGCGCTGTTGGCACTGCCTTGGGATAACCGGATCCTGTAAATCCGCTCATTCCAACATTGTCTCCAGAGGAAATAAGGGCTGCGGCCTGTTCCGCTGACATGATTTTGCCTTGCAAGGCCTTGCAAAGGACGCGAGATGTTGTGTTCATTTCCTGCATAGCTCCATTTAAATAATATGTTGTACTGCTGCATAAGAAAACCGAAAATATTTACATCTCTGGTATACTGCTCTCTTACCGTTTCGGCAGTATAATTCTTTGGAGTAGAGGGAGAGAAACAACAGCTATGCAAAACTGTATAGCCATTATGCCAAGGTTGGTATTGACCGTTGCCCATGAAGCCAAAAGAAAACTTGTCGAAAGGCTTGATGAGAAGGTCAAGAAATTTGTTTTCGTCTGTCTGGATGATGGTGAATATTTTTTTTTTGACGTCGACGATGGTGAATTTTGAAGTGAGAACTTACACATTTTCCAGTTCCTTAAAGAACATTTCGGTAATTTTGTTCCCGCCGTGCTGCCGCTCATCCGGCGTTATCCGCCAATTTCAGATCTGCTGCTTCTCACCGATTCTTTGGCAATAAGCATACTTTTTTCAGGTTTTCGGGGTGCCGCTTTGCCAAAAAGCCTGGCAGGAGTCTCGTGGATGGAATTGCTGCGAAGAAGTGAAGGAGTTCGAGCGAACTCCCCTGTTGCTGGCCGGATTATTTAGACACTGAAAAGTTTTCTGTACTCGGCGTTGACCTCCTGATCGGCCGTTTTCACGGTAATTTTTTCTGGAATACTTTCATAGATAGCCCGGAATTTTCTGATACAGAGCGATGATGAAAAGTATATCTCATCAATAAAGTCAAGATCCAAAGATGCATTCAGCTCAGGCAGAGTCTCATCTGCGCCTTCAGCCTGCCCGCAGGGAAAATGCACCTTGATATACTCCTCAGAAGCATAGAGGCCACAATCCTCATCCACAATCAGCACCTTTTTCTTTTTGGAGTACCAGTTATCCTCAATAAACTGGTTGATATTCTCTCCAAGAATAAGCAGCGCCGGTGAATAGACCGCCTTTTCACTGCGTCTTAATTCACCAAGCGTTCCGGTAAGAATCTTCTGATTATACCTTGTCGCATTCTGAACGATAGCGACCATGGTCTTTTCATCCCTTCCTTTTTTCGCAACCGCATTCAGCACTTCCTGAACAGTCGATGCCACCATGTAATAGACAAGGGTATCGGCATCCGGTACCTGTATTTTATTGACGGGATGACCGGTACAGAAGGCAACCGATGAGGAGATTTTTCTCATGGTCAGCGGTATTTCGGTGTAGGCGCTGGCGCCATGGGCGGCGGTAATACCGGGAATAATTTCATACCTGATACCATGT
>CAISRC010000106.1 GCA_903887845.1 uncultured Chlorobiaceae bacterium | reverse complement strand
ACCCCTAATACAATAGTTTCCATGCTCTTCCTTTATCTCTTTTATCGCTTGTGTTTAATGAAGGTTCGTAAGTTTTTCGATGATATTTTTGCTGTCGAACAGGCAACTGACAGAATCATCTTCATAAATACGTTTTATAGCCTCACCGATGAGGTTGCTGACAGATACGGTCTCAATTTTCGATGAGTAGGCGTGATTCGTTATAACTGAATCCGTTACAATTAATTTTTCAAGTACTGAAGCATTGATTCTCTCAATAGCCGGGCCCGAAAGAATCGGGTGTGTTGCTGCGGCGTAAATCTTGAGTCCTCCTGCTTCGCGAATGGCTTTGGCGGCGTTTACAATGGTTCCGGCAGTGTCGATCATATCGTCAACAAGCAGAACGTTTTTGCCTCTGACGTCGCCGATAATGTTCATGACTTCAGCAACATTGGCCGCTGGCCGGCGTTTGTCGACAATCACCAGATCGGTACCGAGTTCTTCCGCAAATTTTCTGGCAAGCTTGACACCTCCAACATCAGGAGAGGCTACGACAAGGTTGTCGCGAAATTCTCTGTGACGGATATCGTTTATCAGTACAACACTGGAATAAAGGTGATCAAACGGAATATCGAAAAACCCCTGAATCTGCGGTGCGTGCAGGTCCATGGTAAGGATACGGTTTGCTCCAGCCTGGGTGAGCAGGTTAGCAACAAGTTTTGCAGTAATTGCAACGCGGGGTCTATCCTTTCTGTCCTGTCGGGCATAGCCATAATAAGGCATAACCGCAGTGATACGTGCTGCTGAAGACCTTCTTGCGGCGTCAATCATGATCAGCAGTTCCATCAGGTTGTCGCCCGGAGGGTTCGTGGACTGGATGATGAAAAGGTCTGAGCCTCGAACTGATTCGAAATAGTTGACCGATATTTCCCCATCGGAAAAATTTTCTACCTTTGCATTACAAAGTTCCATGTCAAGGTATTCGGCAATTTTTGCGGAGAGGGTCGGATTACTGCGCCCTGCGAAAATTTTAATTGGTTTTGCCTTTGTATCCTGCATTTTCGAATGAAAGGGATTATATTATGGCAGTACGTTTAACGCCCAAAATTATATTTCAAATCGTCTTACCAAAAATGATTACATTTATGCGAACTCAAATATAACTAAAAAGGCTGAAAAATTAACTAATTTTTTCCTCTTTCTAAAGCGCTGTTATTTGCTTGAAAAAAAATGACTATTCAGGAGATCAGGGACTATCTTGGGCAATTTTTTAATGCTGTTGAACTTGTGGGGAGTGATGTTGGACTTGTTTCTGGCCCCGCAAAGATTGAAACGGCTCAACGGGGGCAGGTCACTTTTGTGGCCAACGAGAAATATGTAAGGTTTCTTGCGTCCACTGGGGCTTCGCTGGTTATTGTTCATCGCTCACTTTGTGTTGATGAATTTGCTCATACGACCTCTTTTCTGAAAGTAGATGATCCTTATACGGCATTTGTTTTTCTGCTGCAAAAATTTTCCCCCCCTCTCTCTATTGCTGCACAGGGTATTGCATTAACGGCCGTGATTGGCGAAGGAGTTTCAATTGGCGAAGGAGTTTCAATTGGAGAATATGTTGTCATCGGTGATCGTTGTTCAATTGGACGTAATACCGTGATTGGTGCTCATTCTGTTCTTTTGCACGATGTTTCTGTTGGTGATGATGTTGTTTTTTTCCCAGGAGTTACCTGCTACCATGGTACCGTTGTGGGCAACAGGGTAGTTATTCATTCCGGAAGTGTTATCGGAGCGGATGGTTTTGGTTTTGCTCCGCAGAAAGATGGTTCTTATGTGAAAATTCCTCAGATGGGCATTGTTGAAATCGGTGATGATGTTGAAATCGGCTCAAATACCACTATTGATCGCGCTACCTTGGGGAGTACCGTTATTTACAGGGGAGCCAAGATTGATAATCTCGTTCAAATTGCTCATAACTGCCGGATCGGCGAAGATACCGTTATTGCGGCTCAGGCGGGAATTTCCGGAAGCGTAAAGATTGGTAGGCAGTGCATGATCGGCGGGCAGGCAGGATTTGCCGGTCATCTCGAACTTGCCGACAACATACAGGTTGCTGCCAAAACAGGAATCTCAAAATCTTTTCTTCAGCCTGGTATTGTCCTGCGGGGAACTCCCGCACAACTGATGCGAGACCAGCTAAAGCATGAGGCGATGTTGCGAAACCTTGGAGCTATGAAAGAGAAACTGGATCGTCTGGATGCTGAAATGAAAGTGCTTAATAGGAAGTAGGAAATCGAAACTCTGTTTGAAGTTTCCCAATGCAAAAAGGCCATTCTGTTACAATGTGGCCTTTTTGATAATAGTAGAGTGATTCAGTCGTCAAAGGACTCCGCAATGGAATCGTCAACGGACTCTTCTGCTTCAAACCAATCGTCCCGATTTTCTCCGTGTCGTTCTCCTTTCTTTTTCCACAGGTAATATGCTGCAAGCCTGATCGATTCATCACGCTCTTCCTCTGTCAAAAAGGGGTCGTTTTTTTTCCCCCTCTTCTTTGCGGATGATTTGTTTGACATGGCGGTTTGATTTTTTTCAAGGGTTAGAAAATATCCGGTGTCAATGTCTCAATGTATTTATTGTAATCACCCCTCCCAATGCTCATAGCCAGAAACCCTGCAAGTGTACGGGTTATTTCCCTCTATGTTAAAGTGCCTCATCATTGCATCCCACTCCACAAGCCTGATCTCATTCAGAGTACATATAAACCCTTCATTTTTGATAAATTCCATCAACCGCTCCCTGCAATCCTGATCCGCTTTAAGCTTATCAATATACTCTTTTGCCTGTATTTTTGACATAATAGCCCCCATTGTTAACAATGAAACATAATGTAATAACACCCATTACACAATTAAAATACACCTCATCTTTTATAACAATTCTTTCGTCTGAGAAGTTCCTTTTTTTACTGGTTCTAAAATTTTTTATACACGAAACATCATTATTCTTGCTCACGATTTCCTGTTGGGCTCAACAGCAGTAATATCGCATTGCACAGGCATCATCTTATCAGCAGGGCTTTGTGGCTAAGTGTTTCTTGTTCTTGCACTGATTCATCGACAAAAAGCTGGAACTTATTTTCTTCCTGACAGGTAACCAATACCTGCGCTCAAGGAGTTTGCATAAAAAAAGCAAGTATTGAAACGGAAAGCATGAGTAAGGGAAAAAAGCCTTAAATCCAAGGCGAAGCATCAAAATCAGTCATAATCACTTCCGATGCAATGGGAAAAAAGCAGAAACACCCTCAGGTTTGCTGAGGGCGTTCGGTTGAAATGATCCGATTGTTATATGACAGGAATTGTCGTCTCCTTTTTTTGTGTTGGCTCTACCTTAGGTACTACGACCTTTAGTACTCCGTTGTCGTATTTGGCTTCAATTTTCTCGATATTAACATTTCCGCCCAAATTAAAACTTCTGCTAAGGCATCCCCAAGAACGTTCAACTCGATGAAATCCTTTTTTCTTTTCCTCCTCACTTTGGGTTCTCTCAGCAGTGATAGAAAGAAGATCATTGTCCATCGATACTTTGATGTCTTCTTTTTTTACTCCAGGCATGTCGGCCTCAATGAAAATGTTATTTTCATCCTCGCTGATATCAACTTTAAAGGCGGGAGTTATCATTGAAGAGAAAAAAGGAGATAACTTATCATTAAAAACATCTTCAAACATTTTCAAGGGATCCCTTTTATACAATGACAGCGACATGGCAGTATCTCCTGGTTTGAGTTTTTTTACATTCCAAATTTTTTAATATATAATATCCAAGTATTATAAACGGAGAATGGGGAGAAAAAATTCCGGTGTTAAGTGGTCCTGAAATTTTTTTATAATGGTCACTTCTTTCAAATCTTACAGGCTGTTCTCTTTTTACCGTAAATGGCAGGTGTGTTTAAAGAAGAGTTTTGTGCATTCCCGGCACAATTACTGAACCATTCATGTATTGTGCCGGGAACGGCAATAAGTATTTATGAAAGGTTTCTGGGTACCTGAGAGGAGTGGTGGTGCAGAATGGGGGTTGAAAGTGAAATGTCCATCACAAAAGTAAAGCGGGAAGGGAAGGAGAGCAGTACCTGGTCGACCTCAAATTCAAAGGAATAGATGCCGCTCAGGGTATGCAGTGTTTCGCATTGAGAATGCTTTCTGAGCGCCTTGTTATGCAGGCGCACTCCAAGTCCATCTCTTGTTGCAAGTTGCCCGAAGTAGTTTCTTATTCCCTCAAGAGATATGACAGTATGGGGTGAAAATGTGGGAATAAGGACTGCAGATTCATTGTAAAGAGCTGTAATATCGTCTGCATTACCGCTGCAGACTCTTGAAACCCATTGAAAAAGAACCTCTTCGGCAGTTTTAAAATACATCATGGTACAGACGTTTTGTTTTCCATTGTAGTACTCTCTTGTCACAAGATGCCATGAAGGGCAGGCATGTGTGGATGGAAAGGTAAACAATTTTTGATTTTTCTCAGGTCAATAATTACAAAGCCCGAACAGGATGTGTTCAGGCTTTGTAATAGAAAGAAATGTTTTAAAGTTACAGTTTCAGTTCACCTGATTCTGCCTGGCGTTTGAGTGCTTCGTTTGCATAGATCAGTACCTCAACGCGGCGGTTCAGCCTGCGTCCGGTTTCGGTTTCATTCGTTGCAACAGGTCGGGTTTCACCGTACCCCACAGGGGAAACTCTGCCGCCTGAAACACCATAGGCCTTCAGAAGTGTAGCGACCGATTCAGCTCGTCTTTCGGAGAGCAACTGGTTCGTGGATTCGCTGCCGATATTGTCGGTATGACCTTCGATGACAATATTAGTGTCATTGTACCGGTTTAGAATTCTGGCGAGTTGTTCAATATTGCTTCTGCTGGTTGCAGTTATGGTTGATGAGCCGGTAGAAAAGAGAATACCTGAGTCAAAAATTACTCTGATGCTTTCGCCAACGCGCTCCACTTTTGCTCCATCAACATTCCGATCAATTTCAGCGGCTTGCTTGTCCATGTAATCACCGATAATTGCTCCAGTCGCCCCGCCAATAACGGCGCCTATAATTGCTCCCTTAGCCCAACTGCCCGAGCGGCTTCCGATAAGACCGCCAAGAACGCCACCAGCGGCAGCCCCGATCTGAGCATCTCTTCCGGCATTAGTAGTTGTCTGGCAACCCCAGGTCAGGCTGGTCATGGCAAGGATAAGTAATAACGCTAAAGGTTTTGTAAGTTTTTGTAACGATGTCATTGCTGTAAAATGTTATGAGTTTAAGGAAACTGAAATTTCCATTATCGAAAACCAGACTGTTATAGATACGTATCTCTTTTCTTGAAAAGGGCAGAAAAATCCATGAAATCATTAGAGCAACGCCATCAATATAAGCATATAACAAATTTAAGTCCTCTTGCTGCCATGTAAAAAATTCAAAATACTGTTTGTGGAGAAAGTATTTATGTTGTGTAATGCTTTCGAAATAACCAAATTTTATGGTATTCTTTTCAAATGAAGGTGTTTGGTAAGCGCACAGCCCAATAAAGTGTTATGTTTTTTGAAAACTCAATTCCTGTATGGTAGCTGAAGCTTTTCAGGAGTTCTGTAACAAATAATACGTTCATCAGGGGAGGAATCTTATAATGCAAAGCTCTGTTTCATCTTCATTTTCAGATGGTTCATCTGAAATCCGGTTTGCGGTCGTGATGTATGGCGGGGTATCCCTGGCTATTTATATTAATGGTGTTGCGCAGGAATTGCTTCACATGGTTCGCTCAACGGTTACAAAAGGAGAGGGAGGTGAACCTTTTTTCAAGTACACGCAGCTTTCTCCCAGTGAGAGAGTGTACCGAAAATTAAGCTACCTTCTCGCCGGAATGCCCTGCAACGAACTTGATGACTGCCTTAAGAGCAATGCTCCGATTACAAAAAAGTTTATTATCGATATCATCTCGGGTACATCAGCCGGTGGAATTAACGGTATTTTTCTTGCCAAAGCTTTGGCAAACAGTCAAAGTATCACTAATCTCGAAAAAATGTGGGTAACTGAAGGTGATCTTTCTCAATTGATTAATGATCGCAAATCAAAAGAAAAACCTTTAAAGCAACAAAAGCCACCACAATCACTGCTCAATAGCCAGCGTATGTATCGCAAGCTTTTTGAAGCATTCGAGGATATGGACAAGAGTGGTACCGCTGGCTCATCAAATGAAATGGATCATCTAAGCTCTTGCGTTGATGAACTTGATCTCTTTGTTACCGCTACTGACCTTCAGGGTATTACCTTACCCATACAACTTTCTGATCGTGTCGTTTATGAACGCAGGCACAAGAATGTGTTCCATTTTGCCCTCTCAACAGATAATGTGACTGGAGGAATGGGGAGCAGTAATGATTTTGTCAGAAAGAACAATCCTTTTCTTGCGTTTGCTGCGCGTTGTACCTCTTCCTTTCCTTTTGCATTCGAACCCATGCGCTTGTCCGACATTGATGATACACTCAATACAATGGGCAGCTCTCATGCGGAATCTTCTGAGTGGCAGCATTTTTTTCATGATTATACACATGCTGTTGCTGGCTCAATATCCTATGAAAAGAGATCGTTTGGTGATGGAGGATATTTAGACAATAAACCATTTACCTATGCAATTGAGACTCTTGCGCGAAGAAGCTGCGATGTCCCTGTAGACAGAAAACTCCTCTATATAGAGCCATCTCCGGAACATCCTGAAGAGACGAGAGAGTCAGAAGGAAAACCGAATGCTCTTCAAAACTCGTTTGCAGCGCTGATGGTTATCCCTCGTTATGAAACCATTCGTCAGGATCTTGAGAGGATTTTTGAGAGGAATCGTATTATTGATCGGGTTGATCGTATAATCAGGTCTGTTCAGAATGCTGTTGATCAGGCAAAATGGAAGCCGACTTATTCTGATACTGAAGTATTATGGTCTAAAGCCTATCTGACCGATGCCGAATGGTCCAAACTTGACCTTGCCGATATGATAAAGCGAAAAGGCTCAGGTTATGTTGCTTACCATACCCTCGAAATAGCGGCTGTTACTGATGAACTTGCCACCATAGTTGCCCGTTTGGCTGGCTTTGATGAAACCTCTGATTACTTGTTTATTACAAGAGGCATTGTTCGGGCATGGAGAGAAAAAAACTATATCGAATATAAAGAGAGTGCTGAAACTGAAAAGCCAACCTTGAATAGCTTTTTGCATGGCTTTGATTATTTATATCCTATCCGGCGATTGAATTTTTTGCAAAAGCAGATTGATCATTTATATAAACTGGATGAAAAGTCATTTTTGTCTGAAATCGATTTGATTATTCATTTGCTTAAAGTAAAAGGTTATACAGAAGAAATATCTCTTGAAGATGAATCGTTTGAGAGTGATTTTAAAACTGAGTTATTGGACATCAAAAAAGAGATCAACCCCCAATATCTCTCATTAAGAAGAACAAGCACGCAGTTACGATCAATAAAAAATTATACCAGAGATGCTGAATCTGGAGAGGATATTCTAACAGAAAACCCTTTATATGAAAAAATCAATGAATTGATCGCAGCTATTCGAAAGGTAAAAGAAGTTGCCATTCATACGAATAGTGGCGGGCCAGATTCCATGGATCCGGTTGTAGAGTATTTTATGGGCGCAAAAAGAGCGACTGAGCACTATTTGCAAGATTCCACAGTTATGGAAAGCAAAATAGAGCTACGGGCAAAATATATTCTCGGAGTTGACGGGATTTCTGATATTGTTGAAGAGATAGAAACTGAAATCTCAGGGCGCATTTCGAAAGCCATAGATGAGGCTGACAGAAATATAAGAAATTTCATTAATGGAAAGGCAATATCAGCTCAAAAAACAGATGGCGCCAAAGCTGCCAAAGCTATCATAAGGTACTATTACGACTATTATGGTAACTATGACATGATTTTGTTCCCTATTCTTTATGGAACAAACATTGGCGAACTTGATAACATAGAGGTTATTCGAGTCAGTCCTGAAGACGCAGACAATCTGATCAGTGAGCGACAAACCGGGTGTCACAAACTTGCTGGAACAAAACTTGGTAACTTCGGGGCATTTCTTGAAAAAAAATGGCGTGAGAATGATATTCTTTGGGGACGGCTTGATGGTTCCGAACGAATTATTGATGCAATCTTTCCCGGTGGAAGTGATGATGTGAAGGCGCTTCTGGGCGAGGCGCAGGCAGCTATTGTGCTTGAGACCATAGAAAATTTTTCAGTGGATAATGAAGTCAATGATTTGTTGATTGAGTCGCTTATGCGAACAAAATCAGGTAAAGAAGATCGCGACGGTTTAACTGCATTTATTCAGACGCTGAAAAACGGCGCTAATGTTGACCAAAGAGTACTGTTGGACAAGAAAATCGATAATGGAAAAATCCGGGAGCGTTATTTCTCCGAGTTTGACAGACGCAGCAAGCCGCAACGTCACCAGACCATTGAAAATGTTGCCCGCTCAGCCACCGTTGTTGGAGAGATGCTTTCTGACATTGCAAGCCAGTATAAGGTATCAAACAAGGTCGCCTGCTGGTTGACGCGCATCGGAAGAATTTCGTGGAGTTTGCTTGAGGTCTCTGTGCCGCAAAGCATGAGCAACCTTATATTCAAATACTGGGTACAGCTTCTTTATTTGTCAGAGCTTTTGTTGATAGTCGGAGGTTTTGGGCTGGGACTTGTTAACAGTGGCAGTGGACAGGCCGAGCAGCTTAAAGGTTTTGGGTTATCACTTTTTGCCATGACGGTAGTTGCAAATTTTCTTGTTCTTGTTTTGGGCGATTATTTGCAGTTTAAAGACAAGAGCCTGGAAAAAAAATTGAAACGGTATAAGAATCTGGCTCTTATTGCTGTTGCATTATGTTTTGTTTTTGGCATTTTTTCCATTCTGGCTGTTACCGGAATCGCAGTAACCTGGTGGACAACTTTGGATGGAATCAAGCAATGGTTTCAGAATCATTCCGATACTGGTATGAAGGTGTCCAGTGTCATTGCGGTATCATATATTATATTGACCCTGTTTGGATATCGTGTAAAGGAGTAATTTTCACAAAAGAAAAACGGCTCGCCATGATCATTCTTTCTTGACAGCATCTTATTTTGGTCTCAATGCTTCAACAGGGTCCAGATTTGCTGCTTTCCATGCTGGAAAAAGCCCAAAAGTTATGCCGATTCCTGAACAGACAATCATGGAAACCGTTATCCATATCCACGGAAATATCGGTGGCAGATTGAATTGCAATGCTACGATATTGCCGATTGCGATCCCGGCTGTAATGCCGATCAAGCCACCGGCGAGGGAGAGAAAAAGAGATTCAAAAAGGAACTGGTGAAGAATTATTCTTCTGGGAGCCCCGACCGATTTTCTGATTCCGATCTCTCTGGTTCTTTCTGTGACGCTGACCAGCATGATGTTCATGATGCCAACTCCCGCCGTCAGGAGGGCCATAAAGCTGATGATAAAAGCTCCGGTGCTGATGGCCCGCTGGATATCTCTGAATGAGTCAATGAGTGATTCATTTGTTCTGATCTCAAAATCATTTGGTTCCTTGACCGTCAGACCTCTCGCAAGTCTCATTGCTCCGATTGCCCGGTCAATCGCAAAGGGATAATCTTTGCGTGAAAGTGCTTCGACTGTAAGAGAGATGCTGCTTTTTTCGTTGACATGATCAAGGTATCGTGTAATGGGGATGAGCACAAAGTTATCCTGACTTTGACCGAACGCCGCTCCTTTTTTGTTAAAAACACCGGCAACAGTATAAACCTCTCCGTTTACCTTGATACATTTGTTTTCGGGGTTGTCGCCTGAAGGAAAAAGTGTTGAGGCAACTTCGCTTCCAAGGATGACTGTATTTCTTGCAGAGCGGATATCTCCCACGGAAAGATTCCGGCCGGATGCTACGGTATAGCCACTTGAAGCGGAAAAGTTCTCATCACCACCGGTCATAGTAACATCCGGGTTGGTGGTCAGGTTTGCATATTTTGCCTGATTGGCCATACTTGAGATGATAAAGCCGATTGTACGGGCTTTTGTTTCCATGCTTTTTCTGAACAACACCGCCTGCCGGTAGGTGATATCTTTCCTGTTGGCAAGTAGGTTTCTGTTGTGGCCGCTTCCGAAAACAGTGGCAGGATTTTTCTGTATCTGGAAGGTGTTGGCCCCGAGGCTTGTCAGGCCCGACTCGACGCTTTTGTCGATGGCATCGAGGGCGGTCATGACTGCAATGATGGAAAATACTCCCACAGCGACTCCCATGATGGTGAGCCAGGAGCGAAGCTTGTTGACGGCTAGAGAGTAGATCGCCTGTGTGATGGTTTCACGCAGCAGCATAGTTACTCCTATTCATAACGCAGTGAGTCTGCCGGATCAAGTTTTGAGGCCGTCACGGCAGGAGCAAGCCCCGAAATAATGCCTGTGATGACCGAAACAGCAAGGCTTGCGATGACAAGGTCAAAGGAGAACTGTATCGGAAAATCAGGCACAATTTTTTCGATGGCAAAGGTGATGAAAAGTGCTGCCGCCAGTCCGATAGCCCCGCCAATAAGACATATCATTATCGATTCTATGAGAAACTGTAACAAGATGGTTTGCCGTCTGGCACCAAGGGCCTTGCGAAGTCCGATCTCTTTGGTGCGCTCTTTTACACTGACAAAGGTGATGTTCATGATGCCGATAGCCCCGACAAAGAGTGACATTCCGGTAATGAAGATTCCCGCCACGGCAATACCGTTTTTGATGGGGTCAAGCTGGCTTTTGAACGCCTGCTGTTCGTTGATTGAAAAGTCCTCCTCTTTTCCCGGAGCGATTCTCCGGATTCTTCTCATCAGTCCGAGCAGCTCCTCTTTTGCCTCCTTAACGTGCGTCTGGTTCTTGATTTTTACTCGTATCGTTATGAACATTTTCTTTCCATAAGCCTTTTCAAAGGCGCCGAGAGGCATAATGATCTGATTGTCGAAACTGAACAGTCCGAGAAACTTTCCCTGTTTTTTGAAGATTCCGATAACCCGCAATTTGCGATTTTTGATCTGGATCGATTTGCCGAGAGCTGGCTCATTGGGAAAGAGTCCGACGGCAATATCGTCGCCGATGATACAGACCATTTCGTTTCTGACAGACTCACCGGGTGTAAAGAATCTGCCTGAAGAGATATTGCCGGAAGCGGTCTGAAGGTAGTCATGGGTGGTTCCAAGCGAAAAGACCTGTTCAAGGGTTCGTTCCCTGTATTTTGCCGATGCCTGGTAGGTTGACATTTGCGGAACAGCTATACTCAGTTCCGAAAGGGCATTATTGGCAATAATCCTGTTAAGCTGATCTGCATACTCTGTTTTCAGGTCAGGACGGTTTCTGTACCGCCACCACTGGCCCATCGTGCTCCATGATGATTTTTGCACATAGATAACGTCATAGCCCAGCATGGCCAGGCTTTTGTCAAATCCTCTGTCGATACCGTTGATCGCCGTACCCATCATGGTAATGGCCACAATGCCAATAATGACGCCGAGTGCGGTGAGAAACGATCGGGTTTTATTCGCCTTGATCTGGTAAAGGGCCATTTTAAGGCTCTCCCCGGTCTCATACCGGAACTGCCTGTAGGACAAGTTCATTTCCTGGTGTCGCTTTCGATTTTTCCATCCCGAAGACGAATGACCCGGCGGGTGTAGCGGGCAATATCCTCTTCGTGAGTAATGAGGATGATGGTGTTGCCTGCTTCAGAAAGTGCTCCAAAGATATTCATGATATCACGGCTTGTTGCGGTATCAAGATTACCTGTTGGTTCGTCGGCAAGGATGATTGAGGGCTTGTTGATAAGCGCTCTTGCAATGGCCACCCGTTGAATCTGTCCACCCGAAAGTTCCGATGGTTTATGCATGATCCGTTCTCCGAGTCCTACCTTAACAAGGGCCTCTGTGGCACGTTCTTCCCGTTCTTCCGGCGGCACTCCGGCATAGATCAGCGGGAGTTCGACATTGCGGAGACAGTTAAGGCGGGGTAGCAGATTGAAGGTCTGAAAAACAAAACCTATTTCCCTGTTTCTGATGCGCGCAAGTTCATCATCGTCCATTTCGGCCACATTCTGACCATTGAGCTCATACCTGCCGGAGGTCGGGGTATCAAGACACCCGATAATATTCATGAGTGTTGATTTTCCGCTGCCTGATGGCCCCATAATTGCCGCATAGTCATTCAGCTTGAAATCAAGGTTGATCGAGTCCAGTGCCCTGACGACCTGATCTCCCATTTCATAAAACTTGCAGAGCGACTGCATGGTGATGATATATTTGGTCTGCATTGCCGGGTATTAATGTTTCGATGGTTTGACCATGCAGCCATTCTTGAGATCACTGGTAATGGCAGAGTAACTTCCTGAAACAACCTCTTCTCCTTTTTTGAGACCCTCTGTGACGATAATATGGGTATTGTCGGTTGTTCCGGTCTTCACCGGTCGGAACCAGGCTCTGCCTGATTTAATCACAAAAACTCCCTGTCGGCCTTCAATTGCTTTACTTGGGGAGGCAATGGTTACCATGTTTTTTTCCGGTTTTGGAGTCACTGCCGGTTCAGAGGTGCCTCTTATAGTAACACTTTGAATAGGGACGACAAGGGCGTTATTAATTCGTTCTGACTCAATATCCGCTGTTGCACTCATCCCTGGTTTCAGCAGGCGTTCATGATTGAAAATGCGGATTTTCACTGAAAAATTGGTCACCTCTTCTTGTGTTCCTGCGGCCTTTGAAATCGCTGAATTGGAAATTTCACGGACAACTCCTTTAAAGATACGTTCACCGAATGCGTCCACCGTGATGGAGACGGGATTTCCGGGTTTGACGTTGACAATGTCGTTTTCATTGACTTCAACTTCTACCTGCATGCTGTCAAGATTTGCAAGACGCAACACTTCCGTACCGGGAAACTGCCCGGTACCGACAACACGCTCGCCAAGTTTGCTGTTCAGAACGATAACTGAACCGTTGATGGGTGCCTGAACCACAGTTTTTTTCATTCTGTCCTGATTTTGCTGAAGCAGGCTTTTATTTTGTTCTACGGTATGGAGAGACGCATTAAAGCTCGCCTGAGCTGCTTGTGCATTGGTTTTTGATGCGATGTAGTCGGATTCGGAGATCAGCCGGTCTTTGAACAGCAACGATGCTTTGCGGAAATCATCATCGGCTTTAAACTTTCTTGACCTTGTTTCAAGGCTTTGCGATTTTGCTGAATTAAGTTGTGCCTGGCTCTGTACTACCTGGTTGATATAAATATCCGGCTGAATTTTAAACAGCAGCTCTCCTTTTTGCACGATCTGACCGTCCTGGACAGGCAACTCAATAATTTCACCCGAAACGTCCGGTGAAATGTTGAGTACAAGTTCCGGTTCAATCTTTCCTGTTGCAGTAACGATATGCACAACCTCTTTTATAAATGCTTTTTCAGTTGTTACTTCAACAGGTTTTTCCCGAAACTTGAGGAGTGTTAAAATTACAGCAGTCCCGGTCAGCAGAACTGCAAAGGTTATCAATACTGTTTTTCGTTTCAGAATGGATGGTCGTTTGCTCATCGTTATGGTATACTGAATTCTGGTTGCTATGGTAGTGGTATATTGCCCGTTGTGAAATCAAGGACACTTTTTTGAAGTGCCAGATTATAGGTTGCCTGTGAAAGGTTTGAGCGGGCATTGAAAAGTGTAGCACGGGCTGTGCTCAATTCGATAAAGCTTGCAGCTCCGAGTTCATATTTTCTCTTGATACCCTCCCAGGCCGATCGTGCTGCCGTCAGGCTCACCCTGGCCGTTTCGATCTGCCTGAAGGCTGATGTATACTCTCCCGCAGCCTGCTGAAGATCAATGACAATATTTTTTTTCAGGTCGGCAACATCAAGCCCCTTGTTTATATGGTTGATTTTGGCTGATTCTACCGTATAGCGAGTCTGAAATCCGTCAAAAAGTGTCCAACTCATGTTGAGTGCAACAGAATAACCAATTGAATTTCCAAGCTGATCAGAGAGTGAGGGATAGGAGTATTCTTTCGTGAATCCGTTGTATGTTTGCCGCATGTACTCAGTTCCGGCCGTGCTTGCGTTGAAATTAAGATTAAGAGCAGGGTACCATTGGGCCCTCGCCTCGATGATCTGCCATTTTGCTCCCTTTGTTTCAAGCTCTTTGCTTCTTAGATCGTTTCGCTGATTCAGGGCAACCGTGACAAGGTTGTCGATATCAGGCTTTGTAAAAACCGGATTTTTCAGCTCGTCCGGTGATGGTTCAAGGGTTATTTTTGTTCTCGGATCGATCTGCAGGCGGCGCAGCAGTTCCAGAACGCTTCGCTGCCAGCGGGTTTCTGCCTTGATGACCGAAAGGCCGCTTTCAGCAGCATCAGCCTGTTGCTGGTATTTGTCGATCATAGATTTAAGTCCCACCTTGAACTGCCGGTCGGTGAGAGTCAGTTGATCCTGCGCAGCCAGAAGGTTTTCGTGTGAAATATCAAGGAGTTCACGATTTAGAAGTACCTGATAATAAGTCTGGGTGACATCGTAGGCAACATTCTCAAGCGCCCTGGAAAGCGTGTAGCGGGCCGCCTCTCTATTGTCAAGAGATGATTGCAGTGATGCGTAATCGTGGAAGCCGTTAAAAAGATTCAGGGATGTTGTCAGGGTGAAAGTAACCGATTCGTTTTCTGTTTTGATTTTGAGTGGCGAGGCGGCAGGGTAGTCCTGGGAATTCGTTGTATAGGTTTGACTGAGGTTATAGGGAATATAGCCTGTTGATACAGAAAGTCGGGGAAGAAAACTGCCATAACTTCTCAGGACATCGGCGCCCTGGAGCTTCAGGCTGTATTCAGCCTTTTTTACTGAAGTTGCGTTCTTGATTGCTATTTCAATGCAATTGGCAAGAGAGAGTTTTTGTTCAGCCATTTCAGCGCTTGCACAGGTAGAGGAGTAAGCAACAAAAGACGCAACAATAAAAAGTGATAATAAAAATTTGGAAACCAAGATACTTGCGCTAACCGTTTTAGAGAGTCAATTACTGCCATTTACGTTCAATCAATATACGTTATTATACAATCTGCAGATCGGCTAAATCGTTTCATTGCATGGAGTCTCATTTTGTTTGGCTCTAAAGTCGTTCAAGGAGCAAATCGATCTGTAGCTGATACTGTTCAGCATTCTGGGGTTTAAGCAGGATGAGATGCGTATAAATTTTTATAGCTTTTTTGTAGGCACCTTGTGTGGTGAAAAGATTCGCCAGACTTTCAGTGGGCACAGCAATCGCGGTGTCGTCTGAAAAAGGCATTTTTTGTTCGAGGATCGAGGTCGGATCGGAGTTTTCTGATGTTTTTACCGGTTCAAAGTTCATGAGCGCTGCAGAAAGCTGTTCCAGCTCATCCGTGACTGGGTCAAAAATTGGTGATGTGACTTTTGAGAGTTCTCCATGTGCTGAAGTCTGAAGGTTAGAGAGTTCTTTCCATGCAACCTGATTAGATGGGGCTATGGAGCAACATTTCCGGAGATATTCACCAGCAAGAGCGTATTGATGGAGCCCAAGAAGTGCTTTTGCATAAAGCATAGAAAAAAGATATGAGTTCGAAAACAGGTCGGCAAATGAGTCGAGCTTATCAATTCCTGACCTGAACTCTCTTCTTGATATATCAAGCGAAACTTCTGCAAAAAAAAGGTATGGGTTCATCATCACAGGTGTTTCGATTCCAGTGCGAGCTCAATCAGACGCCCGGTTAGTTCCTGAAAAGGGATACCGACAGCATCCATGAGCCTTGGATACATACTGATATCGGTGAATCCAGGAATGGTATTGACTTCGTTCAGGACAATCTCTCCACTCTTTTCATCAACAAAAAAATCAACTCTTGACATGCCCCGACATCCCAGAGCCTTGTATGCTGTGATTGCCGCAGTTCTGACTTTTTCCTGAAGGTCTGTTGAGATGCGTGCTGGTATATAATATTTTGCTGTATCAAAAATGTATTTATCCTGATAGTCATAGAACTCCTTGCCGGGTTCAATTTCACCGCACAGGGAGGCTTGAGGTTGCCCATTACCCAGCACGGCGATTTCAATTTCCCTTCCCGTGATTGTTTTTTCAACCAGAACCTTCCAGTCAAGTGAGCATGCCTGTTGAAGTGCTTGAGAAAGTTCTCCGCTATGATGCACTTTTGAGATTCCTATCGAAGAACCGAGATTGGCAGGTTTAATAAAAAACGGGTATGCAAACTGCTTTTCAATCAGGGAGTGAGTTGTTTCAGGGTCTGCCTGATAATCGGTGCTGAAAAGTGTTATGGATGGTGCTACAGTAAGTCCCGCAGCAGCTACACAAAGTTTGGTGAGAGCCTTGTCCATGGTGAGGGCTGATGCCAGGACGCCACATCCTGTATACGGAATTCCGCAGGTATCCAGAAAACCCTGGATGCGCCCGTCTTCACCATAAGTACCGTGAAGCGTCAGAAAAGCCACTTCGATTCCTGCCGTCCTGAAATCAAGATCAAAAGGTTTCTGATTGTTCTGCTCAACCATATCACGAAGTCTTGCTGTTGCGGCTTCAGGTGATGAGGTTCTCAAAAGAGCTGAGAGATTAAGGTTCAGCATGTCGTGAGCGATACCCTCGAAAAGCCAGATTCCATCATGGGTGATATAGATCGGAAGAACCCTGTAGCGTTCAGTGTCGATGTTGGCCGCAATTGATTGAGCAGAGATAATTGATATTTCGTGCTCAGTGGACCTGCCTCCAAAAATAAGAGCAACAGTAATGGGTGACATGAGATGCTTTAGTGACGGTTGAGGATGTGCATTTTTCATGAAAATACCGGTCTCGGAGAACATTTCCGTACACTATTTTGTTGCAAAATCCTTTTCAGCTATCTTGATCGAAATTTGCAATGATGAACACACTTTTTTCCAGGATTTATTGTCTGGATTCCGGCATGCATACCGGTGAAGAAAATATGGAGGTTGACCGGCGCCTTATGGCCTCATTCCTTGATGGCCGGTTTCAGACGCAGTTCGGTCCGGACAGTTGTCTCTGGCGGTTTTATGCATGGCGTCCTTATGCCGTTACCCTGGGGTACAATCAGGATGTTTCTGGTATTGACCGTGAAAAATGCCGTTTGGCAGGCATCGATGTTGTCAGAAGACCTACGGGAGGCCGGGCCGTTTTTCATGCCGAGGAATTTACCTACAGTTTTTTTACTGAGTCATCGGAGCAGAATTCTGAGCTGTACCGGATGGTGCATGAAGTGATCAAGCTTGCTCTTGAAAGTCTTGGAATTCATGCGGAGTTCTGTCGTTCAACTCTTGCCCGCCCGCAAGGGGGAGGGGCTCCCGTAGCCGTGAGCTGTTTTACCGCTTCAGCCAGGTATGAACTTCAGGTCGAAGGCCGGAAATTGGTTGGATCAGCCCAGCGGAGAACCCGAAACATTCTTTTGCAGCACGGATCACTTCCACTCTCATCACGCCATAAAGAACTTTGTGCTTATGTTTCTTTGGCTGATGGAGAGGCTTTTGAGGAGATCAGGAATGCGATGGAGCGTAAAACCACTTCGCTTGAAGAGATTGTCGGCTTCATTCCAGAATATTCCCGTCTTGTGGAACTCATGCGGAGCGCTCTCGGAAAGCTGCATGGTGTCGACGTTGTGGAGCTTCAGCCTGACGAATTGTCAGAGCTTATTTAAATGATTACGAACATTTAATTTATTAAGAGGTAAATCCCATGAACCAAAGCATTCAGCAGAAAGGCGCCCATGTCACGACAAGAAGGTTGCTTGACATGAAACAGAATGGTGAAAAAATATCAATGCTGACCGCTTATGATTATACCATGGCAAGAATTCTCGATCGGGCAGGTGTTGATGTTCTGCTTGTCGGGGATTCTGCAAGCAACGTTTTTTCCGGACACAGCACGACCTTGCCGATCACGATTGAGGAAATGATCTATCATGCAAAGGCCGTTGTGGGTGGAGTGCATGCTGAGAGTGGTCGGGCAATGGTAGTAACCGACATGCCGTTTATGAGTTACCAGCTTTCAGGAGAGGAGGCATTGCGCAATGCCGGAAAAATAATGAAAGAACATGAGTGTGACGCCGTAAAGCTGGAGGGGGGCAGAGTTATTGCTGAGACCGTCAAGAGAATTACTGACGTAGGGATTCCTGTTATGGGTCATCTCGGTCTCATGCCACAATCTATCTACAAGTACGGGAGTTACCGGGTCCGGGCCCAGGAGGAGAAGGAAGCCGAAGAACTTCTTGAGGATGCCAAAATTCTCGAACAGGCGGGAGCGTTTGCGATTGTCGTTGAAAAAATCCCCTCTTCATTGGCTGCCGAGGTGACCCGTTCTCTTACTATTCCAATTATTGGCATTGGCGCCGGTGTTGAATGCGATGGGCAGGTGCTGGTCATCAATGATATTCTTGGGCTCAACAGGGAGTTTCATCCCCGTTTTGTCAGGCAGTATGCCGATTTGAACACAGTTATTGAACATGCTGCCAAACAATATGTAGAAGATGTGAGGCAGGGAACTTTTCCGTCGGTTGATGAAAGTTATTGACGCGTGAGACAACTCCTGACAATTTTTGAAAGAGGGAGTTTGTATGAATTTGTATGGATTTGTGGGTTGTGAGCGAATTGTCTTCAGCTTATACTGATGCAGTAGATGTGTTAAAGGGGCAATTGACCGGTATAATGCAGATAAAAGCCATCACATTTTAAATCTGGAGTTAATCATGAAAAACACCACAGCAATTCATCCTGAAAATTCTACACTCTCTTTCAACCTCAATTCCGCAGGAACAGGCGCAGCACAAACCATATTTATGGAGGGGTCACCGCACATGATTAATGTTGATGCGCCACTAATGGTTGGCGGCAAAGATGCCTCTCCCAGTCCGATCTCCTATGTGTTAAGTTCACTGATATCAAGCGCGCAAGTTACCGCTCAGCTTGTTGCAAAAGATTTTGGTGTCGAACTTAGCGCTTTCGAATTTACTATCAACGCAAATCTTGATACTGCAATTCTTATTGGCGGCGCAGAAGAAGGCAATCCTAATATCAAGAATATCGTTCTTAAAGCAACCATTGAGACGGATATTTCTGATGAACTCTTTGAAAAAATACGAGTTGAAACAGAAAGAAGGTGTCCGATATACCAATTGTTTTCAAAAAGCGGGGCCAACGTCAGATCTCAGTGGATACGTCAGGCGTCATAGAGTGTTGTGATCGAATGCTACTTTTTTCCTGGAATGTTGCCGGTTCACTGGTTTCATGAACCGGCTTTTTTGTATAAATAATAAGCTTTTCCGTAAAATTAAACCCTGCTCAAAGGCATCTCTTGCTGGCATGTCACTGATATTGGTGATAACACATGCAGCTCCCCCCGCTCTTCAGCAGATCGGACGTATTGATTTGTATGAAGTTGTATGAATTTGTGGGTTGTTCATGAATCAGCTTCAGGTTATAATAATACGGCAGATATAGTTAACGGCGCAATTACTTTCCGGTATAGTGCCGACGACTCAACTGCCGGTTTTTTTATAATCCAAAATGATTCAATAACATTCAACGATAACGATCATGATGCGATATGCGAAACAACACTTATCCCGCCTTTTGATTTTGGCGCAACTGGCTCTTCTCGGTGTCGTGACGGTTTCAGAAAAAGCTGTTTCTGCCCAAATAGAAGCCCCTTCGAGACGATTAGGTACTCATTATGGTGGAGGCATTGTCTGTTATCTTGATGCCTCAGGCCGGCACGGACTGATTGTTGCTCCGAGCGATTTTAAAGACAAAATGACTTGGGATCAGGCAATAATCCAATGTCAAACGCTTGAATATGAGGGTTATCGTGATTGGCGCCTGCCGTCGTTAAATGATTTAAAAAAAATGTATAACGCAAAAAGCATTGTTGGCAGTTTTTCTGATACCGACGATTACTACTGGAGTTCGTCGGTGGAGAAAAAACAGATCGCGTGGTATCAGGATTTTGGTGATGGCAGCCAAAGCTACGGCGGTAAAAACTTCAAGCTTTGTGTTCGGGCTGTTCGGGCATTTTAACACGGAGAAGTTCATCCCCCTTTCGCAGCCGGTTTATGAAAGCAATGAACCGGCTTTTTTTGTGTCGATGACAAGTTCTTCCGTAAAATTAAATCCAACTCCAAACACTGTTTTTATAGGTGAAGTACCGTCGATGTCGATTTTCAAGCGAAGGCGATAGACCAATGATTCAAGTGCACGTTTGCCGTATTCGTTATGCTCATAGTCGAGGATATCCAGTATTTCCTTTCTTGGTATAGTTTTATGGCTATTAGAAACAAAACAGCTCATAAACTCGAACTCTTTTGAAGTAAGTTTGATCAAATTACCATAAGGGTTATACAGAGACCACTCTTCACGAACAAGTTTCCATGATGTTTTGTTCTCCACCGACGTTGGCTCTGCTTCATTCTCCGGAAGTTGTTGATGGGGAGTTTGCCGGACGATGTCATTTCTTTTTAAAAGATTGTTGATAGAGGCTGAAAGCTCCCGGAAATCGACGGGTTTGACAAGGTAGATATCAGATCCGGAGCTGTAAGCAGAAAGTTTATCTTCCACCGTTGAGCGTGCTGTCAACATGACAATCCGCATATCCGTATTGTT
>CAISRC010000105.1 GCA_903887845.1 uncultured Chlorobiaceae bacterium | reverse complement strand
CTTGATGTTAAAGGCATCGATTTAAATATATCGAGAAATGAAATTGTTGACTTATTGCATGAGGATCGACAAAGATAAATTAAAGTGAGATTTGACGCCCAACACAGGCGTAGAGCAGATGCCGCTACCTATACCCTTCATCTAACTGCCGCAGCACAGCTCACGCGTCAGTGTTAGGCGGACTCTGCAGTGGCGATTTTGATTGACAAAAGGCACACATAGAGCTATATTGACTTTCGCATGAGCTTCAATTGGAATGAAGAGAAAAATCAACTTCTGAAGGCAGAAAGAGGAATTTCTTTCGAGAGAATAGTTGTTGCAATCGAGGAAGGTCATCTCCTTGATGTTGTTGATCACCCGCATATTGAGAAATATAAAAATCAGCAAATTTTTATTGTCGATATTGAAGGTTACGCAATCTGTGTTCCATTTGTTGAAGAGGCGAATAGTGACTTTTTTTTGAAGACCCTCTTTCCAAGCAGGAAGTACACAAAGCAATTCGATTTGGAGAAAAGAAATGAATAAGACAGAGGAAGCAGAACTTATCAACTCGGTCGAAGCTGGTGAATGGTCTTCCGTTGCCGATCTTACCTCTATGAAAGAGAGGCTTATGAAAGCCGCTTCAGAAACGGCTCTCAAAGACTATCGAATTAATGTGAGAATCTCCAAACGTGATGTGGAAGCCCTCAAGACCAAAGCACTTGAAGAAGGTATTCCCTACCAAACTCTTGTTACGAGTATCCTGCACAAATATGTTACGGGAAGAATCATCGAAAAAAAAGAGAAGACATCCGCCTGACATCAAGATCAATTTATTATCAAGGTTGGGGACAACGCAAGGGCAAAATGAGATGATACAGGTGGCAAGGGTCGCTGGGTGGTCTCGGGAAAGTCTGTATAAGGTTCTCTCCGGGGAAAGAAGTCTGCCACTCAAGGCAGATTTCCAGCAGTTTTTGGAGGAGTATGATGAGTTGGAGAGAAAAACTGAAATAGAAAAAGTTTTTTGCTTTTTTTGATTACTTTTCGATGTATAAGCGGCGCAATTATCTGAAAATTTGGATTCTCTGTATCATCCATGATAATTCCATTATAGGATCGGTTCTCCGAACATTTTCGTGAAACCGCTTTTTTTTAATACGCCATCAGGCTATACCCATATCGAGTTTGCCACAGTAAAACAGGATCCTTGTTCGGTAACTTTCGAATTTATGAAACCCTCTTGCTGAGGCTTTTATCGTCTGAATTTTACTATTGAGACCTTCTGATACCGCGTTACTTACCCGATGCTTGAAGTAGTTCAATAGGTTGTCACGGTGCCGGTTTAGCATATCTTTCACCTCTATCATTGGAGTGAGTCCAGACTGGTCAACGGTATCGCTCCAGTATGATAAAAACAAGCCCCCGTGAACTTCGGTTGTCAAATTCCAGAACAATCTGAACCCGTTCTTGATCGACCAGGCAACCCCTGTTTTTAATTCTCCTTCCATCAAGAGATCGAACTTTGCTCTCTGCGTATCCTTCATATT
>CAISRC010000104.1 GCA_903887845.1 uncultured Chlorobiaceae bacterium | reverse complement strand
GTGTTAAATTTAGGTAAATTATCACGAAAAGCACAAGCTTCCTTCGTGCATCCCGGGGTATCATCTTTCGGATAAAAATAGAGCACAACCTTGCGCCCACGGTATTCTTCAAGCCTTACCGGCTTGCCATCCTGATCGTTGCCCGAAATCAGCGGCGCAGGAGCACCCTCTTTCAGAATTGTTGTTTGCATGAATAAAACTTATTCTAATTATAATCACTTTCTGTTTTATACGTTTGTTCTCTCTTGTAAATTCATTGCTACAACAAAAAGTTTCTTGACGCACGCATGAAACATTTTTCATTTTGCCCGCTTTGCAGTAATAAACTTGAAAAGGGTTTTATAGATGGACGTGATCGAATGTTCTGCCCATCATGTTCATGGGTGCATTATATTAACCCGCTTCCTGTAGCGCTTGCCTATACCATCAACAAAAACAACGAACTTCTTGTGATACGGAGGGCTCATGAACCAGCGCTCAATGAATGGGCTTTGCCCGGAGGATTTCTTGAAGCTGGCGAAGAACCTTATGAAGGGTGTCTGCGAGAATTAATGGAAGAGACATCGCTTAACGGCAAAATCGACAGCCTTATAGGTATTTATCATCGGGAGGTCGACATGTACGGATCTCTCCTGGTCGTGGCCTACAAGGTTATAGTTGATGATGACGCCATAACGATTAACCATGAACTGTTCGAAGCAGGTTTTTATCAACACCACCTCATTCCTGAAGTCAGGATACCCCTGCACCTCCAGATTATCAAAGATGCCGCCCTGCAATTGCCGCTTCATCGTTAAGTATACCCATCAATTTTACGGAAAGACACAGAATTTCACTTATATTTTCGAGTTATTAAACATTGTCATCTGTTAATACCATTCTAAAACAAGGAATCTTTACCAATGAATCCACTGAAACTCTTATCTGGAGGAGTGACGTTGCTTGCTGTCATGCAGCTCATTCCTTATGGAAAAACTCACGAAAATCCTGCGGTCACCGGCAAACCAAAGTGGGACTCTTCACGAACCAAAGAGCTTTTTAACCGTGCCTGCAAGGATTGTCATTCCAACGAGACTGTCTGGCCATGGTACAGTTCTATAGCTCCCGTATCGTGGCTAACCCAGGCTGATGTCTCTATTGGACGCGGCAAGTTCAATGTCTCTGAATGGGGACGAGAGGGGAAAAATGAAGGTGAAAAAGCCGCTGGTGAAGTCCGGGAAGGTAAAATGCCACCATTTTTCTACCTCCCTGCTCACCCTGAAGCCAAATTGAATGATGCAGAAAAACAGGAACTCATCAGTGGACTGACCGCAACGTTCGGAGAAAAAAAGAGTTCTGACAAGGATAAGGATAAAGATTAAAAATATCCCCAAAAAGCCCGGTAATTGAGGGGCTGCCTTGTGGGTATGAAGGCCGGGCAATTGTTTGAGGAAATATTGTTATGAGTCCTTTGAGTTTTTCAAAACACGCCATTTTAACCAAACAGAACTACTCTCTTCATCTGGGGTTGTTTCTGCTTACGGTGTTTACGACACTCTGGGCAGGAACATTCTGGGGCGGACACCCGGCAACGTTCGCCTCCCTTCCTCTTTTTATTAACTCCCTTGCCACAGGAACATCCTACTCAGCTTCACTGCTCTTTTTTTTAAGTGTTCATGAGTTTGGCCACTATTTTGCTTCGCTGCGCCATCGTGTGCTTGCAACTCTTCCCTATTATATTCCTGTACCGCCTCTGCCGTTCTTTCTCAGTCTGGGAACAATGGGAGCCGTGATAAAGGTCAAAGAGAGGATCCCTGAAACAAACGCCCTTTTCGATATCGGTATATGGGGACCAATGAGCGGTTTTGCAGTATGCGTCGGGCTGCTGGTGTTCGGTTTTTTGAATCTTCCTCCTGCCGACTTTATCACGACCATTCATCCCGAATACCTGACACAGGGAGGCCTGCAGACACCTGTACCAAAAGGCACCCTTATCCTTGGCAAGAATCTCCTGTGGATAGGACTTGAATATCTTCTTGCGCCGAAAAACCTCCCGCCAATGACCGAAATGTATCACTATCCATTTCTTTTTACCGGCTGGCTGGGTTCACTGGTTACGGCGCTGAACCTGCTTCCTGTTGGACAGCTTGATGGCGGCCATATCACCTATGCCATGTTCGGCAGGAAAGGACATGCCAAAGCCGCCAGGGCATTTCTGTTGTTTATCACGCTTCTTGGATTTCCCGCGTTGCTGGAGCTGATCCTTTCGCTGCTCAAACCGGAAATGGTCTCACTTATACCGCCGGTGATGCTGCAGTGGTCGTGGTCCGGCTGGATAGTATGGGCATTCATTCTTTCACGACTCATCGGAATAAACCATCCGCCAACACTACATGACCACTCTTTGAATCTTCAAAGAAAAGTCAGTGGATGGGCCGCCATTGCGGTGTTTTGTGTGACGTTCACGCCGGTACCTTTCGGAATAACCTGATGAGAGAACCCCGCTTTATAGTCAAGTGCACCGACAGAGTGCTTGATCTCGGTGCTGGACCGAAAATCATGGGCATCCTGAATACGACGCCTGATTCATTTTATGACGGAGGGCTTTTGCTGGGGGATACAAACGGTATCGATCTTGACCGGGCTCTTGATTATGCGATTACGATGATCCGTGACGGCGCTTCGATTATCGATATTGGCGGTGAATCCTCACGGCCGGGTGCTGATAAAATTTCGTCGGGCGAGGAGATCGAACGTACTGCTCCGCTTATTGCTCTTTTACGCAGAAAAAGCGATGTCCTGATTTCAATTGACACGTACAAGGCGGATGTTGCCGAACAGGCCTTGCTGGCCGGAGCAAATATCGTCAATGATATTTCCGGGTTTACCTTTGACCATCATCTTCCCGCCATCTGCAGCAAGAATAAAGCCGCAGTTATTTTGATGCATACGCCGGTAAAACCGGAGTTGATGCAGTGGAGCACAGGAACAAAACCTGGAGAAGAAGATATCTTGTCAAGGGTCAGCAGCTTTCTGGCAGACTCCATAGCCCGAGCGGAAGGGCATTCGATCGACAACATTATTATTGATCCGGGTTTTGGGTTTGGTAAAAGTGTTGAAGAGAATTTCCGGCTTTTGGCGCAGCTCGGTTCATTACATCGTCTCGGCAAACCGATTCTGGCGGGTTTATCGAGAAAATCGTTTCTTGGTCATGCTATTACTGAACCAGGTAAAGAGATGGCGCCTCCTGCCGAAAGGCTTGCAGCCACCATCGCGGCTGAAACCATAGCGTTGATGCATGGGGCGAATATTCTGCGGGTGCACGATGTACAGGCAGGCGTACAAAGCTTGCGGGTGGTTAAGGCGATGAAAGAAGAGTAGCAAGGCTTGTCCGTCTCCCCTGTTTTTTTGTTACATTTGCTTGTTAAGCCTGAATCGAGACCGCAAAAACCGCACCGTTCAGATGTATCTTTCGAAAATTGAGCTTTTTGGATTTAAAAGCTTTGCGCATAAAGTCAGAATCAAATTTGACAAGGGACTGACAGCAATTGTCGGCCCTAACGGATGCGGCAAAACCAATGTTGTCGATGCCATGCGCTGGGTGCTCGGTGAGCAGAAATCTTCTCTGTTGCGGTCGGCAAAGATGGAAAACATCATCTTTAATGGATCGAAAAACCTGAAGCCACTCAGTTTTACCGAAGTTTCCCTGACGATCGAAAATACACGAAATGTTCTGCCGATTGAATATACCGAAGTTACCGTTACCCGACGTCTTTACCGGAACGGGGAGAGCGAGTTCCTGTTAAACCAGGTACCGTGCAGACTGAAGGATATTCTTGACCTGTTCACCGATACCGGGATGGGCAGTGATGCCTATTCGGTCATTGAGTTGAAAATGATTGAGGAGATTATCAGCAACAAAAGCGAGGAACGACTGAAGCTTTTTGAAGAGGCCGCCGGAATAAGCCGTTATAAACAGAGACGAAAACAAACGTTCAAGCTGCTTGAAAGCACTTCACGGGATATTTCCCGTGTTGATGATGTGCTGGCGGAGGTTGAAAAAAAGGTGAGGAATCTGAAGCTGCAGGTAAGGAAAGCGGAAAAGCTGAGGGAGTTGCAAAAGAGAATTCGCGAGATTGATCTTGCGCTCTCCTGGCTTGCGATGGAGGAGTTCCTTGAAAAGCTTGAACCGATGCAGCTTCGCATCAGGGAAGAGGAGTTGCTGAATCATGAGTGCGCCGCAAAAATCGCCACCATGGACAGCTTTGCCCAGGAAACAGAGTTGCTGCTGCTCAGGCAGGAGACAACCCTTTCTGAAGCACAGAAAGAGCTGAACGAGAGCAATCAGCAGGTTCATGCTCTTGAAAAAGAGCTCTTGCAGCATGAAGAGCATCAGAAGAACCTTGAGGCAGACATCGCCCGAATCAGGGCAATTACGGGAAAGAAAGAGCAGAGAATTCGTGAACAAAAGCTGCTCGAAGAGGATCTGCTGCAGCGCAAGTCTCCTTGCGAAGCAACATGCAACAAGCTGCATGAGGCTTTTCAGATTTTGGCCGCTGAACACGACCAGCTCAATACCACGCTTGGAGAACAGCGAAATGAGCTGACACGGGAACGAAAGCTTGGCATGGAAGAACAGAGTATCGCCTACCAGCTTTCGTTGACAATGCAGAGCCTCGAATCGAAAAAAGAGTATTTGCGAACGGCTGTTGAACTACTTGAAGCAAAAAAACTGGCCATTCACGAAAAGCTGCATGCCTCACGTATGACTGAAGATGAACTCTCGGAAGAGCTCAACCGCAAAACAGCACTGATCGCCGAAGCCAGAAACCGGGAACGGGTGTTGCAGGAACGCCAGAAAAAGTTAAACCTCCTGCTTGAGGAAAAAAAAGAGTCTCTCCTTCTGCTGCGTTCAGGTCGGGATAAGGTGCATAATCAGATTATTCTTGCTAATTCAGTGCTCGACAACTTTGAGGGGATGCCCGAAGGAATCGCCTTCCTGGAACAACAAAAAAAAGGAAAACCGGGGCTGGGATGCCTGTCGGATCTTGTCTCTCCTGAAAGTTGTTACAGAAAGGCGGTAAATGCCGCGCTTGGCGAAAGGATGAGCTATTATGTCTGCCAGTCACTCAACGAGGCTAAAGAGGGTATCGCCAATCTCACGCATTCCAGTAAGGGAAAAATTCATTTTCTGGTTCTCGATCTTGTCGCCGGAACCACTGAAAGTCCCTATCCGGAGATCAGTGGCGCAAAGAAAACTCTTGCAGTGCTTGAGTATCCGCCGGAACTTCATAACGCGCTTCTGCTGATGCTCGGTAAAAGCTATATCGTGCAGGATCTTGGAGTAGCCGAAACACTTGCTCTGCGTTATCCGGACAGCTCTTTTGTCACTCTTGCCGGTGAACAATTCTCCGGTATGGGTCTGCTTTTCGGCGGAAGTTCTAAAAGTAGTGAAGGGTTGCGCCTGGGGAAAAAAGCTGAACGGAACGGGCTGCAGAAGGAGCTTGCGGCACTGGAGAAACGCATAACGATGGAGGAAGAGAGAGTTCTTCAACTGCGCAATGAACTCTCCTCACTGAAAACAGGAGAACAGCACATGGAAATTGAACTCCTTGCGGCAGAACTGGGAGGACTTGAGAAAAGATCTGCCCGAATGGATGCGGAGAAGAGTGGTATGAGAGCAGAGATAACTCAGGCTGGAGAGGAGGTTGCGACATTGCTCACACAGAAAGAGAGCTGCGACACTGAGCTCAGCAAGCTTTTGCCGTCAATCAGCAGCAGTGCATCAAGAGCCTCAATTTTTGGAGAAAAAATACAGAAGTTACAGGAAAACCTTACCACCCTTGAGAGCCGCCATCATCAGTCAGGCCGCGACATGCAGTCCCGTCAGAGCCTCTATAAGGATGCTCTTCTCGATCTTGAAAAGCTCAATATCAGCCTTGCTTCCTGTACTGAAAACGAGGTCTTGCTCCATGAAGAGATTAAAAAGCTGAACACCGAGGGGACCGTTGCCGAAAAGAAGCAAGTCATGGGCCGGGAGAGTTCTTCAAAAATGAAAAAAGAGCTTGACGAACTGCTTCTTGCTGCTGCCATGAAACAGAAGAGGGTCAATGAACTTGAATCGGAGTACAGGGAGCGCCAGGCACAACATCATGAAACCCTGGCTTCGCTCAGGGAACTGCGACGAAAATATGAGGTCAGCCAGCAGCTCCTCTCGGCCCTCACTCGTGAACGGATACAACTTGAACAAGCGCTTGACCATCTTTTTACTGAGACCCGGATAAAACACAACTGTGACATTCTCTCAATGACGGAACCGGTTCTTGAACCTTCATTTAACAGGAACACAGCCCAGCAACAGCTTGAGGCGCTTGCAAAACAGCGCGATCAGTTCGGTGCGGTCAATGAACTTGCTCTGGAAGAGTATGAGGGGGAAAAAGGGCGGTTGGACTTTCTTCTGGAACAGAAAGAGGATCTGATCGGTGCCGAAAAACAGTTGCGCTCAACCATTGAGGAGATTAATAAAACCGCCCTGGAAAAATTTGAGACCACCTTTCGTGAAGTCCGGAAAAACTTCATCGGTATTTTCAGGGAGCTCTTTGAGCCTGAGGATGAGGTAGATCTGTTGATTCATGCTGGCGACGATCCGCTTGATGCCCATATCGAAATTGTTGCCAGGCCAAGAGGGAAAAAACCGCTCTCCATAGAGCAATTAAGCGGTGGTGAAAAAGCCTTGACGGCTCTTTCACTGCTGTTTGCTATTTATCTGGTAAAGCCGAGTCCCTTCTGCATTCTTGATGAAGTGGACGCTCCTCTGGATGATGCCAATGTCACCCGGTTCATTAAACTTCTGAAAAAATTTGAGAATAACACCCAATTCATTATTGTTACGCACAACAAGAAAACCATGGCTTCCTGCCAGGCACTGTACGGGGTTACCATGGAAGATGAAGGGATATCAAAACTGATTCCCGTACGGATAGAAAAAATAAGACTTTGAGAGGTCTCAGAAAGAGAGTATGCTAAAGAAACTTGTGTTATTTGACATAGACGGAACATTACTTTCGATGAACACGGTCAACCGCACGATCCTTGCTGATGCCCTGAAAGAGGTGTACGGCACTGAAGGAAGTACAGGCACCCACAATTTTGCCGGAAAGATGGACAGAAGCATTATCTACGAAGTGCTGCAGAATGCGGGGCTCAGTGAGCGTAAAATCGCCGAAAAATTCGACCAGGCCAAAGCTACTTATATCGATATGTTCCGCACCCATGCCAAACCGTCTGACGTTCTTTTGATGCAGGGCATCCGGGAACTTCTTGATGAACTTTCAGAACGTTCCGAACTGATGCTTGGTCTTTTAACCGGAAATTTTGAAGAATCGGGACGGCACAAGTTACGCCTTCCCGAAATAAACCATTATTTCCCGTTTGGTGCTTTTGCTGATGACGGCCTTAGTCGCAATGACCTCCCTTTTGTCGCCGTTGAAAAAGCGTACCAGCTCAGCGGAATAACATTTTCTGAACAAAATATCATCATTATAGGCGATACGGAACACGATATTGCGTGTGCCAGGGTTCTGAACGCCAAATCTATTGCCGTGGCGACCGGCACCTATTCAACAGAGGAACTGAAAAGACACAATCCGCATGTCTTGTATGAAGACCTGAGCCGGACCGATGTTGTTCTCAGTGAGATCCTCGAATCCTCAATCAATTAACTGCTCTTTTATGAAGACGTACCGTCGGCAAATCCGTGAAAAGATTTTACAGGCACTTTACACCATTGAAATCCGGGATACTGACATAGAATCTGCTGCTGGCTGGCTTTTGACCGAAGAGATTCTTGCGGACGCCAATGCCATGAAGTTTTTCAACACGCTCCTCAAAAACATCAAGGAGCACAAGGATGAGATTGACCGTTATATTGTGAAGCATACGTTTAACTGGGATATGAGCCGGATAGCGATCATTGATAAAAACATCATCCGCATGGCCTTGACGGAAATTCTCTACTGCGAGGATATTCCTCCCAAGGTTTCGATCAATGAGGCTATTGAAATCGCAAAAAAATTTAACAGCACCGACAAGAGCAGCAAGTTTGTCAACGGCATTCTTGACGCCATTTTCAACGATCTTAAAGCTGAGGGAAAGGTGCATAAAAACGGGAGAGGTCTTATTGACCAGTCGGTGGCCAGGCTTCAAAAAGCGGATGGCGAAAGTGAAAACAGCGGCATCGATACCTGAGGGTACATGAGAAACACTCCTGAAGAAAAAATCGTTTTTCTTGATCAAGCGCTTGGAGCAAAATATCCTGATCCGAAAAGCGAACTGCACTATGAAAGCCCTTTTCAGTTGCTTGTTGCAACCATTATGGCTGCCCAGGCAACCGACAAACAGGTTAATATCATTACCCGTGAGCTTTTCAGGCAAGCTCCGGATGCCGAAAGCATGAGCAGAATGGAGCTTGACGAGATAAAAAGCCTTGTCCGCTCCATTAATTATTTCAACAACAAGGCGAAAAACATCCTTGAAGTCAGCCGGATACTCATGCAGCGTTACCGGGGAGAGGTGCCTGCAACAAGAGAAGAGCTTGAAAGCCTGCCGGGGGTGGGCAGAAAAACCGCAAATGTCGTACTCGGCAACGCCTTCGGTCAACCGGTTATGCCGGTGGACACCCATGTGCACCGGGTTTCAAACAGGATTGGACTGGTAAAAACAGGCAAACCTGAAGAGACAGAAAAAGAGCTGATGAAGATTATTCCTGAAGCATGGGTTATCACCTTTCATCACTATCTGCTGCTGCACGGACGGTACACCTGCAAGGCAAAAAAGCCGGAATGCGCAGGTTGTTCGGTCAGCAGCGTCTGTGATTATCCGGCAAAAACCTAACCAAGTTCGATTTTGCGGTCAACGGCATAGACCCACTCACCTTCAGGGCGCAGCCGGTTACCGGCCCAGAGTTCAAGCATCACCCCTTTGGTTGAAGAAACAGGTGAGGTGAAAATTTCAATCTGGTAGTAAAGTTCGTCAAGAAGATCATCCCAGACCTTTTCAAGGTTGGATGCCACATCCTGATATGCCGGGCCTGGAGTCAGAGAACATGCAGAATCGGGCGGAAAATAGTCGCTGATGTAGATAAAGCTGTCGGGCATCAAAAACCCGCCTCGAAAGGTACCCCTGGAGCGTTTGACTCCGGGAATTTCAACCCAGAATTCAAGCAGTGTATCAGAAGTCAGCCTGCAGTCACTCGCAAGCTTTTCGAAAAGCTGCTGGACAGTCTGGCGGATGAGCGCTTTGTTGTCGCTGGAAAGCTCATGCATTTTGAAATCCGGAGTATGGTCGCGCATGTTCGGTGAACGATAAGTTATTGAGTTTCTTGTGTCAATATAGGGTTATTTTGGGGTTGCGTCAACTGGCCGGGGATGGTTCAATTGCAATTGTTTTTTGCAGAACGGTTTCAAGCCACGGCTTCAGCAGGTCGGCAGCCCAGATTTCTATATCGGGTTCAAAAAGGGTTTTCAGGTGAAGAGTAATGGCACTCCCCTTTACCTCTACATTAATGTTCTGAATATTCTGCCGGTGACCACGTTCAAGACCATTGGCAAGGCGCAGAATTCCGGAAAGCACATCGACCGCCCGTTTATGCTGCGGCTTGAGTATGTTGTACGCCGTATGCTTTTCTGAAGGCGGGGATTTGCGGTGATAACGAACGACATGGCCTATAATCTCGATTTCTGAGGGCGAAAATCCCCGAAGCTCTCCATTAAGAACGATGTACTGGCTGTGTTTGTGATGGGAAGAGATGGAAATAAATGCCCCGATGTTATGAAGCAGCGACGCATACTCCAGAAGTTCACGATAGGGCGCTTCAAGTTGGTGCAGAAGTGCAAGTTTATCGAAAAGCTGTAGGCTGAGCCCGGCAATATATTCGGCATGATCACGGTCCCAGTCGCAGCGAAACCCGAGTTCATTGACACTCTCCCGCCGAATATCAAGCGCAACCTCATCGCCCCGCTTCTTCGCTCTGGCAAAGCGATGTTTCAGATAGTGAAGTACCATACCCTCACGAAGGGCCGAATCGGAAATCAGAATCTCCTCAACCTTGAAGAGTCTGAAAATCATGTCAACAAGAATGAGTCCCGGGACAATAAGGTCTACCCTTTTTTCATCTAGACCGGTCATTTTTCGTCGATCTGCAGCATCCAGGGGGATAACGGCCTTGTAGAGAGCCTGAAACTCTTTTCGGGTAAAGGTACTGTTGTTGAGCGACACATCGCTCTCCCTGCCGTTCATTGAGCGAATCATTCGAGCGATATTCTGGGCCGTACCCGAAGAGGCAATGGCCCTTGTCACCTTGAGTTCAGAGGCTTTTTCAACGGCAGAAACCATCTCTGCAGCAAAAAACTGCTCAAGCATCTTGATTTCATGGAGAGAAATCGGTTCTGAGGTGACAAACCGTTCCCGCATTCTTGCCACACCGATTTTACGACTCTCAAGAAGCTGCAACCCTTTATGATTGACAACCACAAACTCAACAGAGCCTCCACCAATATCAAAAAGAAGATCGGCGGTTTTGCCAATCTTCACCGCATTACGAACTCCATAATAGATAAACTCCGCCTCTTCCTTTCCGGAGATAATCTTGACTTTAAGACCGGTCTCGTCCCTGATTCGCTGGAGATAATCACACCGGTTTTTTGCTTCCCTGATAGCGCTTGTGGCAAAGGCAATCATATTTTCCTGCGCCACACCATGCTGGGCCGCAAGAACAAGAAAATTCTTCAAGGCTGCAATGCCTGACTGCATCGCCTCTTCATCAAGCATTTTCGTTGAAATACTGCCCCTGCCAATACAAATCATATCCTTGACACGATCAATCTCAACAATCCCCTTTTCCTTGCTCTCTTCAACAATAATCATGTGGAAGGAGTTGGTCCCGAGGTCAATGGCAGCTACCCGTATATTTTCAGTCGTCATGCATGTAGTCTAAAAGCGATTTTAAAAGGCGTTGCAAAATACATGTTTTGGAAGGGAAAAGGAAGAGGATGTGTAACCTTTCTCTTCCAGAGATTTCGGTGTATATTCAAGCCTGAAAATGGCATTCGTATGCAATTTTTCAAACAAACTTTTTTACGACCATTTCACCACGCCCTGTAACAATGGAAGCAATCGACCGGCTGGAACTCCGTTATGAAGTTGCCCGAAAAGCGATTCACCTCTCGTCGCTTTCGATTCCGGTGATCTACTGGTTTATCAGCAGGGAACTTGCTCTGCTCCTGCTTGTCCCTCTTTTTTCAGGTTTTTTTCTGATTGACCTGCTGAAAAATTTTTTTGACCCTGTTTCCCGATGGTATCATAAAACCTTTGACTCTATGCTGAGAACGCATGAGCTTGAAGGGAACAAAACGTATCTGAATGGAGCGACCCACATTGTCATGGCGGCGCTTCTTCTTGTCCTTTTCTTTCCTAAAATTATTGCCGTTACCGCATTTACTATGGTGGCTGTTTCTGATACACTGGCGGCCATTATTGGAAAAACGTTTGGAAAACACCGCTTCGGTCAGAAAAGCCTTGAAGGTAGCGGGGCGTTTTTTCTCTCCTCGTTATGCATTGTTGCTGTCGTGCCGGGGCTGAATCTGTTTGTCGGAGTGGCCATGGCAATTACAGCAACGGCAACTGAAGCCTTTATGGTCCGGATCGGTGACTTCAAAATTGACGACAATCTTTCGATACCACTGGTCAGCGCAACAGTCGGCGTCCTCTGCACCCATTTTTTCTTATGACAGGGCACTTTATAAGATGATCTTGCAAACCACTCTTACCGATTCAGCAGAAGAGGCCGCCGCCATCCTCAGGTCGGGTCGTGTTGTTGCATTTCCAACCGAAACAGTCTTCGGTCTTGGCGCAAGCATCTATCATCCTGAAGCAATCAGCCGGGTTTTTCAGGCAAAAGGTCGTCCTGGTGATAATCCGCTTATAGTCCATATTTACAGTCTTGAACAGCTTGCCGGGGTTGCCTCTGCAATTAATTCCGACGCAAAGAGGTTTATAGAACACTTTTTTCCGGGGCCTCTCACGCTCGTGCTGAAAAAAAATCCGCTGGTACCCGATTCTGTCACTGGCGGCCTGGAGACGGTGGGAGTACGCTGCCCCGCAAATCCGGTCGCACGGGAGTTTCTCCGTCTCTCTGCATGTCCGGTCGCCGCTCCTTCCGCCAATCTTTCGGGACTGCCGAGCGCTACAAGCTGGGAAGCGGTCTATGAGGATCTTGAGGGAAAAATTGACTGCGTGCTTCGAGGCAACCCAAGCGAAATCGGCCTTGAATCAACTATTGTTGACTGTTCCGGATCGAAGCCTCTTCTGCTGCGGGCCGGAGCGATAACCTTTGAGCAACTGCAGGTTGTTGTGCCTGAAATAGCAGCCAACACAAACCCGGACAAGCAGGCGCCTCCAAAAAGCCCCGGGCTGAAGTATCCCCATTATGCTCCTAAAGCAGCGATTATTCTCTGCCCTACCGATGAAACGAAAAGTGTGGCCCCTTCTTCAGCATACATTGGCCTTTCAGAACCGCCTGAAGGTATTTCGCTGTGCAAGCGTTGTCGAAATCTTGAGGAATATGGCAGTGAACTTTTCAGTTTTTTCCGGTTGTGTGATTCCAAAGACATCGCCACAATTTACTGCGAACTGCCGTCAAACCTGGGACTCGGCAGAGCAATCAGGGATCGGCTGATGAGGGCTGCCGGTAAAAAGTGAGGACACTCCCGATTCAAAACGACAAGAAACACCCGAGATGAAATGATCCTGGAGCACTGGTCGCCCGTTCATCGTTGCCACTGCCACAGACCTTCCTGTCGCTATACCAGGTTGTTTCATACCGCGCACCAAGCTTCATCTGTTTCATGGCTTGCCATGTTGCCACAAGAAAAAGTGATTTGCCTTGCCCGTCGTAGACGCCGAGACTGGAGGTGAGAGGCAGGTCATCTTCGTAAGCATAGATGGCCGCATCGTAATCGTTGGTATCAAAAACGGTAAAGCGCCCTTTCAAACCATAGTTCCCGGCAGTATAGCCCACCTGTTGATAGAGCAGCCGCCCATAAAAAGGTTGATCTCCGGCAAGATATTCCTTAACCACGCTTTTCAGCTCTCCCCGGGTTCTCAAATGAACTCGCCCGGAAACCGTAATATCGCAATCGAGCTGGCAACGATTGGTTATCTGCGGAAGAGGTGTCCAGAGAGCAAGTTTTGACGTCCCCTGATTTTTTTGCTCTTCCTTATATTTATGCTGAACCTGCATACCCCAGGTAAGCAATGGCGACTGCTTCCACGTCATGAAAAGTCTGGAATCATTCCCGTCAGAAGGGTATGGACAGTGGCTGCCAAGAACCGGAAACGTAAACAGATCATAATATGCTCCGACAGCAAGCCGGTCGCTTACCTTTGCATTAACGCCAATGTAATATCCATCCTCGTTTGATGCCCCGCTGCCCCTTTCGGCAAATGCTCCTGCAAAAGGAGAATAATAATCAACTCCATATCGCCTGAGGGCAGCAACCGTAGTGACGCCGTGAAGAAGCTCGTACTCCGCACCTGCTGTCCATGAGCCATCTTCCGGTTTCCGGGAAAATGCTGCCTCGGCAAAGAGGCCGAGCTTTCGGAAGGAGAGATCCGTTTCGATACCATACAGGGATGACGAAGAGATCGTACTGACTGCGGCATCCGGTTCAAGCTTGTCAAGGGGTACAGGATAACTGTAATGAAGCACGCTGCCCCCGACCTTTCCACGAACAACTCCTGTTTGATAATGATAGAGAATATTTGCGCCAGAGAGTGTTTCGACAATATTATCCTTTCTGCTGATTTCAAGTTCCGTGCGATGGTAACCCGATGTCGAAATACTTGTTATGACACCGGCATCATTGATGATGGCATCGAGATGATTGGCTGAATAAAAAAGGGTGACGTCAAGAGGATCAAGCTTCAGTGTCGTGGCGGCACCCTGAAAAAAGCCGGATTCAGAGCTTGAGGTGTAAGGCAATACCTGCTTCGAAAAGAGCTGGACGCTGCCAGTCGGATCAGTGCCTTTTGCCACATAGCGCCCTTGCCCGATGAGCAGCCCTTGAGCTAAATTCAGTTTATAGCTGCCGAGAACTGCACTTTTCAGAAGACCAAGATCAGAAGCATTGATGCTGAATGAAGTAAAATCGGCCATATCAGGCTCTCCGATATCTTTTTCCTGAACCAGACTTGCCTTGATATGGGGAACCGAAAACTCCGCACGGTGATACAGTTTATAGTTTGCACCAGCATATTTGCCATTCAGAATCCCTTTTCGGGGTGTTGTTTCCCAGAAAAGGCGACTGTAGAGTGAACCATCAACCTCAACCGCCTTTGGTGTTAATGTTCTGCGGAAAGCACTCTCTGGTTGAAAACGAACATAGGGTGCAATTGTTGCCGTTTTCTCTTTTCCAAGCACAGACTCGAGTTCATGAAAGGAATGGATTGGGCCTTTCTCTCTGCGCCAAACGAGAATAGCCTGCACATCGCTGCTCTTAAGCCAGGGAAGCTGACGAAGTTCGTCGGGGTCAGCTTCATTGAGTGCGATTTTATTTTTTTTCAACTCTTCAATCAGTTCGAGCAGCCGTTCTATATTTGCTTCAGATTCCACCTGGTTGAGCAGTTTCTGAAGGTCATCGTTTTCGCTGCAGAGTGCTGAAGAGGAAAAAAAAGGAACCAGTATGAAAAGAAAAAACGTCATGACCATCCGGAAGGCACGACGTTTAATAACAAAGGAATGCACTGACATAAGCAATGAATGGTTTTGTGCGTTAACAAAACCGGCTGATAGCTTATGGGCTTTCCGTCAACTTATAGAGTTCCTGAACCTCATTTCGACTCAGATATCGCCATTCGCCCCGCCGGAGTTCTCCTGCCTGAAGACCTGCATAAGCAACCCTTTCAAGCCGTTTCACTTCAAAACCGAGGGTCTCGAACATTCTTCTGACCTGGTGATTCTTCCCTTCATGAATGCTCACCAGCACCTGCAGACCTTCTTCAAGTATTTTTGCCCTGCAGGGACTGACCTTTTCCCCGGTGTCTTTCAAACGCATCCCTCCTGTCAATTGACCCAGAAGATTTGGCGTAAATTTTTCAGAAAGCTCAGCAATATACTCTTTTTTTACATTTGACGAAGGATGCATAAGTTTATGTGCAAGAGTCCCGTCATTGGTCAACAGAATAACTCCTGTTGTTTTTCTGTCAAGTCTTCCAACGGGAAAAACCCGCTCCTTGACATCTATAAAATCGAGTACCATCTCCCGATTTTTTTCATCACTGTTGGTTGTGATAACATTTCTGGGTTTGTTGAACAAAATGTAGACCTTTCTGTTCTCAGGCTGGGCAAATCGCTCACCATCGACAATAACCTCGTCGCGGGAAGGACTCACTTTTATCCCGGGTGTCGTAACAACCGTGCCGTTGACCATAACTCTTCCATCCATAACAAGCTGATCGGCAGCCCTTCGTGACGCTATACCACATAATGCCAGAAATCGATTAATTCTGACCTCATCATCTTTATTGCTCTTTTTCATGCTCGTGTATCGTCTCCTCTTGATTGTTGCCGGATAAAGCTGTTTCGATCCCGTCCGGCCGGGTAAGGTAATCCTGCTCTTCCTGCTCCTGAAGAATTTCCTTTATTTCACGAAGTTTCGGCAGATCTTTTAATGATGACAGGTGAAAGAGATCAAGAAAATCTGTTGTTGTTCCATATTGAAGGGGTTTGCCGGGCGATTCTGCTCTGCCGCAAACCTCTATAAATCCTCGAAGCAAAAGTCTGTCAATGGCATAATCAGGACTTACACCGCGAATCTGCTGGATTTCACCACGGGTAACCGGCTGATTATAGGCAATAACGGCAAGAACTTCAAGGATGGAGCGGGAAAGCCGTCTGCGGACCCTGGGAGCAAGAAGTTGTTTGAGGAGCTCACTAAACTCCGGTCTGGTCAGAAAACGGTAGCCCCCGGCTATACGGTGAATCTGAAAAGTCCTTCCCGTTTCAGTATACTCGGCGTTAAGCTGCTCAATAATAGAGTGAAATTCTCCAGAATCAAGATTTTTGCCGGTAATACTCCTGATGGTGTGGAGAGTAACAGCCTCTTCAGCAGCAAAAATGACGGCCTCGATCTGTTGTTGTAATGGTAAGTCCTGCTTCTGCACATTCTGCCTGTTATCTGTTAGAGAAGAGGATCGTTGCCAGAACTCTGAACTGCCAACTATTTTTTTCGTGCCGTTGAAAAATTATGATCCAGGCTCATGCTTTCTTCAAAATTATACCACAGCTCCTGACAGGGAAAATTGCATTCGTAAAGGGCTTTACCAATAATAACCGAGTCCACTCCGTAAGGGGTGAGCTGATTAAGCTTTTTCATGTCCTCAGAATTAGTGACTCCACCTGAAGCCGTAATTTTCATACCAGCTTTAGCAGCAAAATTTTTGGTGCTTTCATAACCAAAACCCTGCATCATGCCATCACGGGTTATATCGGTATAAATCACCCGTTCTATCCCCATCTCTTTCATCTGCAGGGCCAGATCAAAATCTGTCAAATCAGTACTTTCAAGCCACCCTTTAATCCTGGGTACACCGTTTTCGGCATCAATCCCGACAACAATCTGTGACGGGCTGTATATTTTCAGAAGTTCTGCGACCAGCGACGGATTGGTAACCGCAGCAGAACCAATAACCACACGGCCAACGCCGATATCAAGATAGCTCTTTACCGCATCGATGGAGCGGATGCCGCCACCAACCTGAACAGGAATATCTATATTATTCACAATTTCCCTGATTTTCTCGAAATTGACCATCTCGCCGGTAAGTGCGGCATCAAGGTCAACAATATGGAGCATCTTTGCGTTCTGCTTGCGCCATATAACTGCCATGTCAAGGGGATTATCGAGGTATATTTTCTTCTGGCTGAAATCGCCACGGGTCAACCTCACACACTTCCCGTCCTTAATATCTATAGCTGGAATAATCAACATAAAAAATAACAAAACAAGATTTTAACACCCTGCAAAGTTTTTAAGCACCTGCAACCCTGCATCAGAACTTTTTTCCGGATGAAACTGGACTGCAAAAATACCATTTTTTTCAATGGCGGAGCAAAAATTTTTTCCGGCAAAAAAAGTTGTTGCCGCAACGGCATCAAGAGCATTGACTTCACAGTAATAGGAGTGTACAAAATAGAAGAACGAATGATCAGGAATTCCCTGAAAAAGAATACTCTCTTTCTGCTGGTCTACCGAGTTCCACCCTATCTGCGGAATCTTGTCAGTTTCGCTCCTGAAATGAAGCACGCTGCCCGGAATCAGGTTCAATCCCCTATAGGCACCCATCTCCTCACTGTCAGTCAACAGCAATTGCATGCCAAGACATATTCCAAGGAGCTGCCCTCCTTTATCGACATGTTCAAGCAAAGCTTCGGTAAAACCAGATGCATTAAGTGACTCTATCGCCTGCCCGAAGGCTCCAACACCGGGAAGAATAACTTTTCTGTGGCCAGCAAGCTTGCCCGGATCACTGCTGACGATAGCCTTGATGCCGAGATATTCAAATGCCTTGAGAACAGAACGAAGATTTCCTGCACCGTAATCGGCAATAAAAACCATAAAAAAACATTTATAAGTACAAGAAATCAAGAGAAACAAACAAACGCTGCGCCCCAGCCTCCTCTCCTGCTCAATTTTTATATTGAATATTTATTTTTTATAATAAAGATTCTTTTCCCTTACCGTAACACACAGCGGGTCTCCACCTCTATAAATACGAAAATCGAAGAACCAATGTATAAAATTGTTTCGGCACTAT
>CAISRC010000103.1 GCA_903887845.1 uncultured Chlorobiaceae bacterium | reverse complement strand
TCAGTCGAAAACAAACAAGGTATTTCTACATCAAAAAATATGTCAAAGAGCAATGCTTTTGATACTATTGTGGAATAGTATATTGGTGATACTCATTTTTCAACATGTATCAAAAGACACTTTTTAGAGGTTCCCTTAATAGTAATGTCTCACTTTTAACTTGTAAACTCTACACTTTTAAAAAGTACGTAATTCAACAGGAATCAAAAAACGGCAATGAGCGGAAAGCACAGGATGTTTTTTTTGCATTCCTTGAACTTCTGCCTTACTTTGGCTGAAAATTGAACTTCATTATGCCCAAAGCTACAGTTGCCGCAATCATTACTCCTGATGATGACAAACCTGAGATCATCCTGCTGACCAAACGAAGTATTCAGCCGTTTCAGGGACACTGGTGCCTGCCGGGTGGGCACATCGATGATTATGAGACAGCCGAAGAGGCTGTTGTCAGGGAAGTCAAGGAAGAGACTGGTCTCAACTTTATCTCCCCTGTTTTTCTATATTTTTTCAACGAAGTTTTCCCCCGATATAACTTTCATGCCGTGGCGCTCGCTTTCTATGGTAGAGGAAGAGGCGCTGTCCGGTTGATGCCTGACGAAGTTGAAGAGATCGCCTGGTTTCCTCTTGATGAGGCGCTTGCCTTGCCACTTGCCTTCAATCACCTGCAGATACTCCAGCGATATGTACAACATCTTGCGCTGTAAAACCATTGCCCGTTTGTTTATTGCTCTGCTGCTGCTTACGTCAGGGTGTGCTCAAAAACAGATTAACAACGCAAAAACTGCTCCAGCCAAATCGCGAATTGTAAGCCTTGCCCCAAGCCTGACAGAGATGATTTTTGCTATTGGAGCAGGCGATCAGCTTGTTGGCAGAACCAGCGCTTGTGACTGGCCTGCTGCGGCAGGGCGTGTGCCGGTCATCGGGGCATTCGGACGGCCTTCTCTTGAACTGCTTGCGTCTATCCATCCAGACCTTGTCATCGATGTGGATCTGGCTGATGAAGAGATGGGTAAAAAAATATCCGCCCTTGGTATTACACGAGAAACCGTCTCCTGCAAATCCCCTGACGATATCCCTGCGGTCCTGAAAAAACTCGGAAAGCTGACCGGACACACCAGAGAAGCCGATAGCCTGGCCCTTTCCATAACAAACGGCCTTGCTACCTTCAAACAAAAAGCAGAGAATCTGAAAAAGAAAAAAACAGTCTATCTTGAAATCTGGAATGACCCGTTCTGGACGGGAGGACAAGGAAGCTATACCTCAGCTCTGATAGCATACGCAGGAGGCCGGAATATCGGTGATGTGGTAAAAAAAGATTATTTCGAGATCTCCCAGGAGTGGGTCATCAAGAAAAGCCCTGAAGTTATTGCCTGCATGTACATGGCAAAAGAGTCCACTGCCGCAGATAATGTTCTCAACCGTCCTGGATGGGGCTCTATTACTGCCGTGAAAAACCATCAGGTATACGACCGGTTCGACAATAGTCTTTTTCTGCGTCCCGGGCCGAGGGTACTCGAAGGAATTGCCCAGTTATACCGAAAGATTTATCCGGAAGAGAAACCTGCTCGCTGATTTTTTGAAGAATCTATAGGGACTGGCTACGTTTAATCAAAGCACTCTGAGCCATTCCAACCTTTCCCTTCCTGTTTTCAATCGTTTTGGAAAGAGCCTAAAATTGCCTCTACCCTTTTTCGTCTGTAGTTAAAAACTTCCTCAAGGCGCCGACTGACGATCACGGTATTGACAAGCTCTCCAAAAAAATCCATTGGCAGGCGGTATTGCAGAAAATCCGTCATTTCAACACCACCGTCAATTTCCCTGAAAAAATGTTGGTGATGCCAATGCTCATAAGGGCCCGATTTCTGACAATCTTCGAAGTAAAAAGGTTTTTTAACAACAGTTATTTCCGTTTCCCATCTTATCGGCAACATCATAAAGGGATACAGGGTGTAGCAGATGATCATGCCCGGATAGATGTTCTCATCCGCTATACTACCGGTTATTCGGAACATCATTTCAGGAGGAGTAATACGGGCAAGATTAGCCGGTGAGGAAAAAAAACTCCATGCGGTATCAATAGGAACAGGAATTTTTTGAACCAGGGTAAGTGTATGATTCATTTTTTAACACTTTTTAAGAATCTCTTAATGATGGTTTAAGGTGCTGTTGATTAAAATTAGTCTGTAGTTGATGACTTCGCATTATTGCTGAAGCTTTTCAGATGGTTTATTTAATCTTATGACAATTATCCAACAAAAAAAGAGGTACCCTATGAAAAAATTATCCAGATTTCTTTTTTTACCGCTTGTGGTTTTGTTGCTTGCAGGTAATGCTGCTTACGCTGTTAATCATGAAGCGAAATACTTTTTGTCAAACGGGGAAGCAAAGCTCAACGCGGGACATTATAAAGAAGCCATAACCGTTTATACCAAAGCTATTGAATATGAGCCGAAACTTTCACGAAGCTACCTTTCAGAGGTATATTTCAAACGGGGATTTGCAAAATCAGCCCTTGGAGATAACGAAGGCGCAAAAAGTGACTACAGAATATCCATAGAACTTGACCGTACACCAAAAGATGCCGAGGCTTACTATAATCGGGGAATTGCAAAAAGAACTCTTGGCGATAACGAGGGAGCAAACGCAGATTTCAGGATAGCCGCAATGCATGGTTATAATAATGCAAAAAAAATGCTGCAGAGCAATGATCCAAAGAATTCACCTTCTGACGCAAATACCGATGCAAACAGTTTTATCTCCAGTGGCAAAGCAAAGCTTGAATCGGGTAATCACAACGGTGCTATAGCTGACTTCACGAAATCGATTGAGCTTGACCAGAAATTGGCTGCAGCTTTCTTCAATCGTGGAATAGCAAAACGGCTTACAGGAGACAAACATGGCAGTCTTGCTGATTTCAGAAAAACAATAGAAGTCGACCCGACACCAATTAATGCCGAAGCCTACTACAATCGAGGAACGGCAAAATCATTCACTGGAGATAACCATGGGGCTATAAAAGACTACACAAAAGCAATAGATCTTAACCCTGCTTATGGTGAAGCATACGCTCATAGAGGAAAAATTAAGGAAACCATTGGGGATAAAGAGGGTGCCAGATTGGACTATAAACAAGCTGAAAAATTTCATATCACTTTACATTCGGAGAATAAATTATAATCAGGAAACAGTAACATCCTGAATTCCAATAAAACATATAACAATCTTTACTGGCACAACCAATATTGGAACTCCGAGCCCCGGTCTGGTATTATATCCTCTTTTTCTGCCGAGCCGGGGCTCGGTGCTCCCTTAGATGTTAAAAAAGTACCCTCTGCTGCCGATAAGGCCATCAAGAGTCCATGCCTGAGTTCTATTGCTTCTATAAAAAGCATGCCGTCTGATTTTTTGGGCAATCCCTGTCAGAATCGGCGTTAATTTTTTTATCTTTGTGGCTTTAGTGGAACAAAACGGTATGCAGGCATGAAGCGCTCTCCTCTGTTCATTTTACTTCTGACGGTTTTACTGGATCTGATCGGGTTCGGCATTGTGCTTCCACTTTTGCCGACTTATGCCAAGGATCTTGGTGCAAATCCGTTCATGATTGGACTGATTGCTGCGATTTTTTCCATCATGCAGTTTATCTTCTCCCCTCTCTGGGGCAAGCTGAGCGACAAGATCGGCCGGCGCCCGGTCATGCTGGTCAGTATATTTATTACCGCAGTTTCGTATCTGGTTTTTGCACAGGCGGCCACCATTCCCCTGCTTATTTTTGCCCGGGGACTTTCTGGAATCGGATCGGCCAACATTGCGGCAGCCCAGGCCTATATTACCGATGTTACCGACAGCAAAAGCCGCTCCGGGGCAATGGGAATGATCGGAGCCGCTTTCGGCATCGGCTTTATCATCGGGCCGCTTGTCGGAGGAGTTCTCAAGCATAACTATGGTATTCAAACGGTGGGATATGTCTCCGCTGCACTGATCACTCTCGATTTTATTCTTGCCATCTTCCTGCTTCCCGAGTCAAACAAGAATGCACAGAAAATTGCGTTAAGCTTTCTTAAAAAACAGTCCGACAACAACGAACCCAGACGATCAGTATTTCTGTTTCTTGGCCAAAAAACAAGAGAGTATGGTGAAGGACTCGCACTGGTCTTCAGCTCACGTCCTCTTGCCCTTCTCATGATTGCCAACTACATTTATACCTTTGCTATCGTTAACACACAGATCGCATCCATTCTGCTATGGAAAGAGTATTTCATGGCAACTGACGAGCAGATTGGCTACCTCTTTGCTTATGTAGGGGTGTGGTCAGTCGTTGTACAGGGAGGCCTTATCCGTACACTCATCAAAAAACTGGGTGAGCATAAGCTCTTCCTTTGGGGACATATTTTTACCTTTGTCGGGGTCTTTTTTGTTCCTTTTGCTCCAAAGAGCGAACTCTTTACCATTGGTCTGTTTATCCTTTTCTTTTTTGCTGTCGGCACCAGTCTGGTTGCGCCAATTAACCTTTCCATGATTTCACTGTACAGCTATAAGCAGCAGCAAGGCCAGATTCTCGGGCTCTCGCAGTCAGTTAACTCTTTTGCCCGTATCATGGGTCCCTTCTTTGGAAGTATCCTCTACGGCATGGACTTTCACACACCCTATATTGTTGCTGGAATTTTGACTATTGCCGGAGCTCTTATTGCACTCAGCCTGTTCAAGTACAGAATTGAAGCCCTTGACACTCCAACTGAAGTGGCCAATTTCGAACGAAGCTGATCCGGACACCTTATTGATACAGGAGAGATATCTATGAAGATTGGGGTTATTGGAGTAGGCAAGCTTGGAGAGTTTCACACAAAACTCCTGAAAGAAATCGCGCTGGAATCGCCTGATTTACAATTCGCAGGCATTTTTGAGCTTGACGGTCTCAGGGCTGAAGAGATGGCCAATAAATACAATGTCAACCGCTTCGGCTCTCTTGAACAACTCGCAAAAGCATGTGATGCAGCGGTGCTTGCTACGACAACAAGCTCACACTACAGTATTGCCTGCAATCTTCTTAAGGAGGGACTGCACCTCTTCATTGAAAAGCCCATAACCACAACGGTTGAAGAGGCCGATGAACTTATACGACTTGAAGCGGAAAACAAGGTACGCATCCAGGTTGGCCATATTGAACGTTTCAACCCGGCACTGCGGGCTGTTGAAGCCTATATCGGCCACCCGATGTACATACAGGCTGAACGATTGACCGGCTTTTCAAAACGGGTTACCGATGTTTCTGTGGTGCTTGACCTCATGATCCACGACATTGACCTTGTCCTCTCCCTCATACCGTCCAACATCAAACACATTGCAGCTTCAGGAGTCAAGGTTTTCTCCAACGAACTCGACATGGCAACCGCCAGAATTGATTTTGTCAACGGCGCTACAGCAAACGTTACCGCAAGTCGTCTCAGCCGGAGCAGGATGCGCAAGCTCCGTTTTTTTTGTACGGATCCGAAAAGTTACGCATCACTTGACCTGACCAACGGAAAATCAGATGTCTACAGGTTGGTCAAGCCTGAAGAGGCGTCATCGAAAAACCCGCTGAAATCTTTTGCCGCTCGAAAAATCCTTGAGCAGTTTGGTGAAATTCATGAAACCATGCAGGGGATGGTGCTGGATTATATCCACCCGGAAGTTCCCAAAATAAATGCACTGCGTGACGAACTTGAACACTTTGTCAACGCAGTCAAAAACAATACCCCAATGGCTGTCAGCTCATCAGACGGGCGAAGGGCAATTATGGTTGCAGGTCAAATCACTGACGAAATTAACGCCAACGCAGCTTTACTCGAATGACTGACCATCGCATGGTGCAATAGTAATGACAACACTTTCACCACACAACATACCCGAGATCCTCTATCATATCGGCGACCTTGCCGACAAAGACTGCATGGGCTGTTACCTTGTTGGCGGATATGTTCGTGACATGCTCATGCAGAGAGCCTGTACAGATATCGATATTATGATCATCGGCGACCCTGTCCCTTTCGCAAAAACCGTACACGATGAACTGCACGGCAGAAATTTTGTGCTTTTTGAAAGATTCCGTACCGCACAGCTTGAACTTTCTGACCCCGTCCAGGGAACCTTCAAAGTTGAACTTGTCGGCGCCCGCAAAGAGTCCTATAACGCAGATTCAAGAAAACCCGTCACACTTATCGGAACCCTTGAAGACGATCTTTCGCGACGGGATTTCACCATCAACGCACTTGCCCTCATACTCAACAACGATGGACGTAACGAGATCATCGACCTCTTCAACGGGATTGAAGATATCAAGGCTGGCATTCTGAGAACGCCGCTCAATCCGGAACAGACCTTTTCTGATGATCCGCTACGCATGATGCGGGCAGCACGATTTGCGGCCCAGCTTGACTTCACGTTGCTTCCTGAAGTTATTGAGGCCATGAAAGCCATACCCGAAAGAATCCATATTGTTTCAAGGGAACGAGTCAGTCATGAGTTTTTCAAAATCATGCTCTCCCCACGCCCCTCAAAAGGGCTGATTATTCTTTACGAAACAGGATTACTGAAGGAGATTTTACCCGAAGTTGCGACTATGGCCGGCATAGAACAGGTTGATGGCATGGGACACAAGGATACCCTTTTCCACACGTTCCAGGTGATCGACAATATTGCGGCTTACTCCGACAACCTCTGGCTGAGAGTTGCTGCGCTTCTGCACGATGTTGCAAAACCAGCAACAAAGCGGTTTACGAAAAGTGCCGGATGGACATTCCATGGCCATGATGCTGTTGGTGTAAAAATCGTTGCAAAAATTTTCAGGGAGATGCGCTGGCCACTGGATCCACTCGCATACGTCCAGAAAATGGTCCGTCTTCACCACCGTCCGATCCCCCTGTCGAAAGAGGAGATCAGCGATTCAGCCATTCGACGCCTCATGTTTGATGCGGGAGAAGATCTGCAGGACCTCATGAACCTCTGCAAGGCTGACGTGACCAGTAAAAATCCGCGAAAAGTATCCCGGATCATGAGCAATTTCAATCACGTTGAAGAAAAAATCGCTGAAGTTGGCGAAAAAGATCAGCTTGCCAGGTGGAGACCCCCTGCCAGTGGCGAAGATATCATGGAACTCCTCGGACTGCCGGAAGGAAAAACTGTAGGGATGATCAAAAAAAGGATGGAAAATGCTGTTATCGACGGACTCATACCCTACGATCGGGATGCTGCTCTCAACTATATCCGGCAGATCTATCAAGAAATGACAAATTCCGAAAAACCATGAATTTTGATGATTCCGGTCGTTATATTGAACAACTTTTCAACAACACACTAAACTGATCCTTCACGTGATACCACGTTATTCACCCAAAGATATCTCTGCAATCTGGACCGACGAAGCGAAATTCGAACGTTGGCTCCAGCTTGAAATTGCCGCAGTAGAGGCACGCATGGAAGCAGGTATTGTGCCTGCTGAGGCTTGTGCGGTCATTAAAGAAAAGGCCGCCTTCAATGTTGCTGAAATTCTTGAGATTGAGAAGGAAACAAAGCACGACGTCATTGCCTTTCTGACCAACGTCGCCAATAACGTTGGACCGGAATCGCGCTACATTCATGAAGGGCTCACCTCGTCGGATGTTGGTGATACATCGCTTGCCATGCAGATGCGCGATGCCGGGAAAATTCTTGTCGCCGATATTGAACGCCTTGTTGAGGTGCTTGCAAAACGGGCTGTGGAGTTTAAATACACCCTTGAAATGGGAAGAACCCATGGTATTCATGCCGAGCCAACCACGTTCGGTCTGAAGCTGCTGCTCTGGCATCAGGAGATGCTCAGAAACCTCGAACGGATGAAAAAAGCGGTCGCTGCGATCTCTGTCGGTAAAATATCAGGCGCAGTCGGCACCTATCAGCACCTGTCGCCCGACATCGAAGCCGCCGTATGCCGAAAACTTGACCTGACCCCCTCATCCATTTCGACCCAGATTCTCCAGCGCGACCGGCACGCAGAGTATGCCACGACTCTTGCCATCATCGCATCATCCATCGAAAAGTTCTCGGTTGAACTGCGCCACCTGCAACGGACAGAGGTCCGGGAAGCTGAAGAGTTTTTCAGCAAAGGGCAGAAAGGAAGCTCCGCCATGCCCCACAAACGCAACCCTATCACCTTTGAACGCCTGACCGGACTTGCCCGAGTCGTCCGCTCAAACTCCCTGGCCGCAATGGAAAATGTGGCGCTCTGG
>CAISRC010000102.1 GCA_903887845.1 uncultured Chlorobiaceae bacterium | reverse complement strand
GTTCGCGTTCAGAACAGTCCCTAAAAACAGGATTGTGGAGCGCCCTGTCTTGACCCTGTTCCTATCCTGCGATTCATTTGTCCCAGATGCCGGGCGACCTGCTCGGTCCTCCCGGAAGTGATCCCACCCCGCCGCTGGTACCTCTGGGACGGCAGGTCTGATCGATTCACCAGTCTTCGGATTACGTCCGGTATACGGTTGATATTCGCGAATAGCGAAGCTACCAACCCACATTTCGCACTAATTGAACGAGTTTGAGCGGTATTTTTTTATCATCCTGAGTATGAAAATATTTAATAATTTAGCCATTATTATTCAGTTACCCATGAAAATACTGATTTGCTTAGGTGAGTTCGAACTCAGTTTACTGTCAAATATGGGGTTATATGCCAAAGCCCCCCCCCCTCGCTGTTCTCAGTGGATGGCAGGGGCGGGCGGAGCATCCTTCTGCTTGGTTAAGGGCTATGGTCGTACTCCTCGAAGAGAAATTCTTGATGCGTGGTGTCCTTGAAATATTTAGAAAATAGACTGGTTATGGGGATGTGCCCGTCCAGGCGGGAACCAACCCTAATTGCACGAGTGTGATCTGGACGGGTACATCCCCACAACCAGTCCAGTTTTCACCCACACGAAACAGCGAGGGGTCTATTATCCCGAATAAAGTGGGATGAACTCGAGGATTTTAGTATACACATCTGGATCAACATCCAAAGCTCTAAGGTAAGCTAACTGAGCTTTGTTCAAAGGTTTTGCCATCAACCGTTTTCCATTACATATAATAACCGATACAGAACTGAAAGTATGCCGTAGTATGTGCGCTGTTGGCTTTTTTGTATCGTTCTTATTTAATCCTTTAAGTGATGAACCTTCCTCTGTTATTTTGCTTCTCATAGCTCTTTCCATCAAGCGTGAAAGAAGTAAGGCGAGTACCAGCACCAGACCCAGCGCCTCAATGCGGCTAGGTTTTTTTAGAAAAACATCGTTGACTATAAGTGGGTCTTTCAAAAAGCCAAAATTTTTCTCTATCCCATCTTGCTCTTTATAGGTTTTGAGTATTTCCAGAGCACTTTTTTTCTCTATAATTACATTACTCAGCAGGACAAAACATCCGGCCTTTTCTTTAAGCTTTTCTATGGCATCACTTTTCTCTGTTAATGCTATCACTAACTCATATTGAATGGCCTTTGCAATGCGCAGTTCATTCTTCTTTGGTCTTCCTTTGCCAAAAATGGGTCGCTCTTCAATGGTGATGGATGCATCATGAAATTTGCTTGACTTGAATGCTTCGACAGCAGATTGAGCATCGGCAAGGCAGAAAAATTTCTTTTGACTCAAGTCTTCGGCCTTTTTGCTCAGGGCAGATTTATCTTTTATCAGTGCCTTTGCGATGCTTTTCTGTCGGCGCCGGTCATGGGCATCGGAGTGTACAATCAGCGCACGATAGTTTTTATTGTTTATGGTAACGGTACGTTCTTGTATCAGGTATTTCGCACACTCATTTTTACCCCTAACTATCTTTTGCGAAATCTGCCCTATATCTTGCCAGGAATTAACATCAGCAACAGCTTTGCCTATCAATTCGTTACAAGCGGCAAAATTGGCCGGCAGCCGAGAAATAAAAAGCATATCATCAATGATCGTCAAATTATCGCCTGTAACTAGAGCTGAGTCCGCAACATATATGAATTCATGTCTAGCTACACCATGTCTAGTCATAATCTGAGGAAGCTGTTTCAGGATATTACCGTTAATTTTTTTGTCTGATGAATTACCATCAAGGATCTCCGCGTGTAATGGAAGATTTCCCTCTACACAGAGAAGGGATATCACAAATTGTTTCAAGTCTGGTTGTTTGTCCTTACTGTGTCCAAAAGTGATATTTAACGTATCGTCTGGTTTAGGTTCATATTCACCCCAGACACTCACGGATGTCGTATCTTGATGAATTATGGAACAATCGACTTTGAATTCTTTATAAGTTTCAAGGACAATTTCAGAAAATAGTTTCCACGTGCCGTATGCGTAGACCGAATCTAATACTCGTCCGATAGCATCATCGTTGAATTTTGCCGCAGACATCGTCTCACCAAGAAGGAGTGGGACGTCCTTGTCATTAAAAAATTGCTCAACAAGGTAAAGAGGAGATCTGGTGCTGAGAATATTCATGATAAGCCCCATAACAATCTTTCCTGGGCTTACCTGCATATTGCTGCCGAGAGCATCATCAATTACTTTCACGAGACCCATACGGTTACCGTATTCTTTCACGATAGGAAGATGGGTTGCAGAGCAGACGCTGATATCGTTCAGGTCTAGCATGACGTAAAGCTCTCGCAGGTAAATGGCTTATATATGTAAAATACTTTATTTCGACAGATAATTGCTTTACAATATGCATGAAAAATGTATATAAACATAAAAAAATATAGTATTATATCTAGCGTAGCGCTGACTAAATATTTAATTGATATTATTTTTACACGATATAACAGCATCGATGAATAAATATACGTAGAACGTGTAAGCAATAAATTATATTTGTAGTGTTTTTTGCTTGATTTGTAGTTATTATATAGTAGATTAGCCATGCAGCATATCCCCCCTTGTAAAGTTTTATAGTACTTTACGTGAGAGGAAGCTGAATGTCTATCAAAAATTATTTAATTAAACTTTTACACGTATTGGCCGAAAAAAATAGATGCTCCGATCGTTCAATAAGTGCGAAATATGGGCACTGACGTAAAAAACATCACCGATTCGTTTCAAAAACCAGTCCATCACCACTTGTTCCGGCTGAGTGCGCATCAGTTCGGATAACACATTGGTGTCAAGGAGTATGGCTGCCATAGTTATTCACCAAATTCAGGCGGATTACGCACGGCCTGTCTCGGGGGGATCGGCAGGGATTCAAGGTCCAGCGACTCGAATCTTCGGTGGATG
>CAISRC010000101.1 GCA_903887845.1 uncultured Chlorobiaceae bacterium | reverse complement strand
GATTCAACCAATTTTTCCAGAGCGGCTCTTACTGCAAATTCCGTTTTTTGTAGGGATATGGCAAATTCACTGGTTGTCAGACGCCGCTCTTCGCGCAAGCGCGAAAGAATAATCAGACTATCAACAGGCATAGCACTGTTCGTCTGTTCTTCACGAAGCAGGATCATTTTCAGAAACGCAAGATCAGCCCTGGAGCCAAGCATCTGGACGATTACCGTGGAATCATCGGACATGCTATAATCGGGAGCAGGACGGCCATAACGTAACATGCCTTCAAAAATGCGGTCAATACCACGACCGGTGCGTTCAGCCAACCCAATACGCTTGATAATATCAGCGAGCAAGGGATTACGGGAGCGAGGCGCCACAACCAAAAAATTCTGAAGTGTTACACCTTCGACAAATCCACCCGGGCTTGATATCGAAAGAGCAGTTTCGTCAAGTTTGACGTGCACGGCTCCAAGTCTGGTATAATCCCGATGTACCAGTGCATTCACAAAAGCTTCACGAAATGCCCGGCGATCATAATTTGGAATAGGCACGCGGAAAAGCCCTACCTGAATTTCCTCTTCCTCAACACGGGCTTTAAAAAGCTGTTCAACTTCTTCAAAAGTCTGAAGTAACGGTTTGCGGAAAAATTCGTTTATCCTGACATTGGTTCCATGCATAAACTGAAATGCCACTTCATAGGCAGGAAGCAGGCGACGCAGCTCCATCTCGTTACCGAGCAAAAGCAGTCCTGCAACAGTAAGTCTGATCGTTCCGTCAATGGTTGTTGTTAAACCAAGAGCGCCATCAAGCTCATGGTCAGCTAAAGGCAACAGTGACTGATCGCCACCAAAACGGCGAATAGCCTCACGGATACGGTGACGTTGGAGGGGATCAACTTCATCAGCAGTGATTCCGATTACTGGCATTGCCGAAGGATCGATAAGGCCAAATGATGATTGGCGTTGAATAAATTCATGGGGATAAAAGGGAACAGCTTCAGGTCGTCCATCAAGTTTCAACCGTCGTCGTAGCAAAAGCCCATCAGAGGTTGAGACCAACTGCCTTGAACGGGGAACAGTAATAGAGGCAATCGTGACACCATCAATGGTAATCTGCTCAGCAGACACGACAACAGGGGGATTCGTTTTATTGGCGATTAATGCTGGCAATCCCGTTGTATTGAAATGATTGGCGTGCAATCCAGATATTTCGCCATCATCCTCGACACCAAGTAAAAGTTTACCACCATCAGAATTGGCCAAAGCAACAACAGCAGCAACAAGTTCCCGATCAGGCAGACACTTGGCATCGCTCTTGAACTCAAGAGTCATACTTTCACTCTGTCGGATAAGAGCCAATAACTCCTGTTCCTTTGTGTTCATGTTCAACGCTTTAATCGGAAAAGAGATTGCTTCAAGCTCATTACTGCAAAATTAATTATTCTTGCACAATATACATCTTTGATTTCTTCCTCAATACCGTGCGCATTATGAGCTGAGCACTCCAGGAAAGCACTTGGCTTTCACGAAAGTTACGAGAGCTATATCAACAACCTGAACCTTGTCTGGAACGAATGCGAGAGGGCGATGCTCCAAAGCCCACCAAAGAGCAGAAAGAGATCTCAGCCATGACACTTTAGCTTCCGCACCGGCTCATCAAAATGTTCGCCTTCCGTGGCGATACCGTGCTCGATCCCTTCATGGGCAGCGGGACAACCTCACTTGCCGCAAAGAATCTCGAACGAAACTCGATCGGGTACGAAATCAATCCGGAGTTTATCGAGATTGCCAAACAGAAGCTCAACACCCGGCAGCCCGATTTTATGGGCACGGAGTACGAGTTTCTGCACGACACGGTCAAGGGCGATGTTGTCGCAGCCATTGAGCAGTTGCCCTACCAGTTCAAAGATCCCCACAAGCTCGACAAAAAACCGATCCCCGAAAACTCACCTTTGGCTCCAAAATTGAGAAGGAGAGCGAGGCAGAGCGCGAAGAGTTCTTCACGGTCAAGGAGATACTCAGCCCCGAAAAAGTGAGGCTATCCAACGGGTTGACGGTAAAACTGATCGGCATCAAGAGCGAACCCTTCACGCACGACAAAGCGGTCGGCTATCTGACCGAAAAAATCAAGGGAAAGCGTATCTTCTTGAAGTATGATGCGTTACGTTTCTATTCAAATTTTGAAGTAGTTCGTCATGTATAAAAAACTTCCATCGTTAGAAGAAGCTCGAATTGTTCTTGCAAGAATTAACGAATGCTTGGGCGGTGGAAACTATACAGATCCAATTCCACACCCTACAAAGAATGATGTTCTTCTGAAGTTTGTCCCAGAAGACCTAGGTGAGTGCAAGGATATACTTGTTAAATACCCGACGCTTACTGCTGACCAAGTTGGCGTTGAGGGGTGGTATATTGGCTACTTTTCAGGGTGCTTTGGAAAGTCGCGGGCAAAACTCGAAGAAGCACAGCTTCTCTATGAGGCTCTTGCCGATCCTCCAGTAAAGGATAACCGTCCAGTGTTTCGAGCCCTATTTTTCGCTTATCTTTCGACGCTCTATTCCCTTCAAGAATCTATACAGAAAGTGTGTGAAGGGCGTAAGGGAACACTTGAAGAGTGGTGGCAACTGCGATCAAAGGAACTTAAAGCAAAAAACGAACTATTGTTTTGTTTCAATAAAATCGGTAATCGGGACAAGCACAATCATGAAAATTTCTTTAGGTATCCCGCCAAGGTATATGGAATCAATATCTCTACAAATCTTCCGCCAGGATGGCCATCCGGTCAATACAGAGTTATAATGTCTGGAGAAGGCAATTTTGCACTGTTCGATGAAGGAAAGAAGACTTTTCGCAGAATACCACTTGGCTTAGGTCAAGGCCAATATACGATAGAATTAATTGGAGCTCCGGCAAGACACTTAGGACAACCTATTGTTGACTGTGATGTTGTGGCACTTTGTAGATTGGCGAGAGAGTATTTCGAGGATATTCTTTTTCAGGCAGAAGCAATGGAAAAAGAAGATGCATCTGTTTGATTGTCTGTTTTTCAATCCAATGGATAACATCATATGGCAAAACAGTTCAACGCCGTAAGATTCAGATACATTTAAAAAGGCCACAACATCCGCAAATCATTCTCAGACAGCAACAGTATATCGTTATCTTGTAGTATATTTGCGATAATCATATTCCTTCCCTGTAGAAGACACACAAGCCCAACGACTTCGCATCATGAATAACACCAACGAGGTACCTGCATAGTGAAGCAATTCAGCGACCAGTTGGGTCTCGGGTTTGACTTTGCTCCGACAGCAGTAACCGTTGACAACGTCATGGCGCCAACGGGCTACACCGGGCTCTCCGCATTCCATAAATACTGGGGAAAAAAGCCCATCGAATGTCTGGGATACCTGATCGAGAAGCTAACAACCGACGATGATGTGGTGCTTGATCCATTCGTGGGGTCGGGTCTTATTGCTCGGGAGTGTGCAATACGAAACCGGCGATTCATCGGGATAGATATCAATCCGGTTTCCATAGAACTTGCCCGCTTGGTTACCGACCTTCCAAGTGCGAAACAGTACGCTGATGCCTTGCAGAGCATGGAACAGACCGTCCGCAGTGCGATAGATGAATCATACCTGCTTCATGACGGAGTCACAGCATCACACTACCTGTGGGACAATGATACACTGAAAGAGATCTGGATTGCGCGGAAAGGAAAAGGGGGACGTGAAGTCAGAACGCCACTCGCTCATGATTACGACCTGTCGGCAACATACAAAGCGTACAAAAGCCTCCTCATTCGGCCCATTCAGCTCTTTCAGAACTCTCGCATCAACACCTCTCCGGCACTGACTCTTTCCGATATTTTTACAGGGCGAGCGCTTCGCAATATTGACCTGCTTCTCGAAAGTATTCCAGAGGCTCCTGAGAATCTTCGTCGAGCGCTTCTTCTGACCCTGACCGCCTCAATAGGCCAAATGTCGAGTATGGTTTTCGCCATTACAGGCAGAGGGAAAAACAAGGGTGAAGAGAGTGCCAAAATAGAGGTTGGAAGTTGGGTGATTGGCTACTGGCGCCCACCGCTGCACTTCGAAATCAATGTCTGGAACTGTTTTCAGCGACGGGCAACCAAACTGCTCAAAGCATTGTCCGAAATAGAAGAACCGCGATCATTCTCTGTTTCAGATACCGTTGATGAAGTTGTTTCCGGGGTGGCCACAGTCGCACTACTGAACCAAAGCTCTCTTTCGGCATTGCAGGATATTCCCGACGATTCAGTTGCACTCGTGCTTACCGATCCTCCCCACAGCGACCGGATTCCATACCTCGAACTCAGTGAATTATGGAATGCGATTCTTGGCAAAGAGGTCTCCTTTGCCGATGAAATTGTTGTGTCAAATGCCCGAGAGAGAGGCAAGACCAAATTAAAATATAATGAACAGATAACGCTCATTCTGGATGAGATAAATCGAGTGCTTGTTCCGGGCGGCACGTTGGCCCTGCTCTTCAACGCAAAGGATGCCGAAAGCTGGAACAGTCTTGTGCAGAGTAAAGCCAGAGCATCACTCCAATACTATGGCTGCTTTCCCATGTCATACTCGGCCAACTCTATTGTTCAGGACAGCAGGGAGGGTGCTATGAAATCCGACTATGTGCTGATCTACCGAAAAACAGGCAACAGACTTAATGGCAGGGGTTTAGAAAAATTTGTACATACCATTCCGGGATGGTCGGCAGAGTTCCCAAAATTGAAAGAAAAGAGAGATGTCATACTCGTTTGAATCGGCGGAGAGAGCATTCAAGGATGGCCAGATTCGTGATTTGAGCCACCATGCCCAAGGAATGCGATTTCTCAAGCTCCGCTCATTGTCTCGAAAAGAGCATTTGAACCGGATAATTGCAGGCCATGACCTTCAAATTCTCGAAGGAAGGCCTGCCGCCAGACTCAAAGATCTCTTTGAATCAGATATTACTGATGAACAAATTGATGCCACAATCCGGGCAATATTTTCAGAGGAGAGAGCACGGCGAGCGGTGAGCGAAGGCCCCCTCATTACAGAGCTTTACAGAATGCAGCTCTTCGATTGGGGAGGGCTCCACCAAAACAGTCTTGAAAAAACAATCGTTGATAATTACGTGAAAAAGATTCGTGGCTTTGATGAACTTCAGGCGCGAGTAGATGATGAACTTTTTCATAGCATGAAGTCCTACGTACTCTGTTCTTGGTATAACCACTGGACATCTATAATCATAGAAGATGTTTTTCGCGATCACCCTGCAGTTTTACCCGCAGTTGGCTTGATCAAGCAGGTTGATTTTTTTGTTCGAGGAGTGCCTTACGATCTGAAAGTCACCTATTTGCCTGAAGGGTTCATCAAAGAATGCCGGAAAAGAGACGGCGAGAGAGATGAGGCTATTTTGCTGAAGAGGTTTTGTCGTCAACACAACATCCATTTTGACAAGACTCTGCCAGCCGCCAGACTGCTTGAAGACCTTTGGAGCAAAGTTACAGATTATCCCGGTGACGAAGCGAGGGCATTGATTAACGATCTTAAATCTCAGCGGATGAGTATTTTGGATCATGCCAAAAACAATCCGGTAGAGCTGATTACCTGGCTTTACGAAAATCAAGGCGTTCGTCGTTTCGATGCTTCAAATCGTCTCTTTCTTGTGCTCGTTGATTGCGGTAATTTTTTTGAATCATGGAAGCTGAAGCGAGCAAAACCACTTCTTGTTGATAACATACACCGCCATCTTGATAATGCGACCAATGCAGGATATAATCTCTCTTTTGCGTGGGAAGGAGCGACCTATAACACGACATCAGATGTTGTGTTTGTTACCCATCAACGGTAAAGAGGAGTAACTGATAACGGAACTTCACCCAAAACTCATACACCCAACAGCACCTTGAAGAGCCATCACACCATAATCCACGGCGACAGCCGACAGATGAACCTCCTTGCTGACAGGTCGGTGCATCTTGTTGTCACCTCGCCACCCTACTGGCAGCTCAAGGACTACGGGACGGAGAACCAGATTGGCTTTCACGAGAGTTACGAGAGCTATATCAACAACCTGAACCTTGTCTGGAACGAATGCGAGAGGGTGCTGCACCCCGGCTGCCGTCTCTGCATCAACATCGGCGACCAGTTTGCCCGCTCGGTCTATTACGGCAGGTACAAGGTCATTCCCATCCGGACGGAGATCATCAAATTCTGCGAGACCATCGGGTTCGACTACATGGGCGCGGTGATCTGGCAGAAGGTCACCACAACCAACACCACCGGCGGCGCCTCGATTATGGGGAGCTTTCCCTATCCCCGTAACGGCATTCTCAAGCTTGACTACGAGTTCATTCTCATCTTCAAAAAACAGGGCGACGCTCCAAAGCCCACCAAAGAGCAGAAAGAGATCTCAGCCATGACCACCGAAGAGTGGAACACCTACTTCTCGGGCCACTGGAACTTTGCCGGAGCAAAACAGGAGGGGCATCTTGCCATGTTCCCCGAAGAGCTTCCACACCGGCTCATCAAAATGTTCGCATTCCGTGGCGATACCGTGCTCGATCCCTTCATGGGCAGCGGGACAACCTCACTTGCCGCAAAGAATCTCGAGCGAAACTCGGTCGGGTACGACATCAATCCGGAGTTTATCGAGATTGCCAAACAGAAGCTCAACACCCGGCAACCCGATTTTATGGGCACGGAGTACGAGTTTCTGCACGACACAGTCAAGGGCGATGTTGCCGCAGCCATTGAGCAGTTGCCCTACCAGTTCAAGGATCCCCACAAGCTCGACAAAAAAACAGATCCCCGAAAACTCACCTTTGGCTCCAGGATTGAGAAAGAGAGCGAGGCCGAACGCGAAGAGTTCTTCACGGTCAAGGAGATACTCAGCCCCGAAAAAGTGAGGCTATCCAACGGGTTGACGGTAAAACTGATCGGCATCAAGAGTGACCCCTTCACACACGACAAAGCGGTTGGCTATCTGACCGATAAAATCAAGGGAAAGCGTATCTTCCTGAAGTATGACAAGCTGAAACATGACGAAGAAAACGTCCTGCTTTGCTACCTCTATCTGGAGAACAAGACCTTTGTCAATGCGCATCTGATCAAAAGCGGGCTGGTTGGTGTTGATGGGAGCTATGAGTAAAAGTACAGGGGAAAGTTTCTGGAGATGGGTGAGCTTGTTACGGTATGAAGAGTTGGGTGGTTATAATGGGGTTTGACGAGATTTAGAATTTGTATCAATAATTAATCTACGGGATACCTAAGATGTCAGCAAATACAGTTTATTGTCATATTCTTGAAAAAAAAATCTCTGTAGTTGCAGATCTGAATGGGAATGTGACCAATGTTATTTGTCCTGAATTTAATCGGTTGACTCACACATGCTTCATGAAATCAAAGGATTCCAGTTTTATGAATAATCTATTAAATAAACTGTCCGACCAAATGATTGGGTCGCGTTATAATTATTGCGAATTCATGGGTCATCATGGGTCTCCAATATCGAAATTGGTTGGTACTAAGTAAGTATTTCATCTCATTGCTGGGCAATTCTTCAGTTTTCGTTACTCATTGATGTTAATAGCAACGTTTTTTACTATATCTGCGGCATTCCCGTTTTGTGTTGAAAAATAAAAGTAAGATATATCTGGAGTTGGAAGTATTTTAAATAACTATTATAATGGTTTTGAGTGGATAATGCTTTGACTGTATCTACAAATATACTCTTAAAGAAGGGAGATTTGGTATGATTATATTTATTGTTTTTATTTCTTTTCCACTCATTGCCATCATTTTTGGTTTGATGGTAGCGCAGAATGTAAGGATGGACGTAGTATTTGGGTTTGGATTTATATATATAGGGGTTGTATTATATTTCCTAAAAAAGTCTTATTTAAAAGCTAAGGAACAACAAAAGCAGGCTAAGGAAAGACTGGCGTTGAGGAAAATAGAAAGTAAAGCGAATTGGAGCGCTTTTAGTTTCAAAAATTCATTCGGATTTGACCCGAAATTTCTAAATGAAAAGCGATACCAAAAAGAAGTTCTTATAAAGTTAGCGTTTCAGGCTAAAGAAATGAGTCATTTATGTCAAAAAAGAGATCAAGGCCACAGTTTTGTAAATCGAATGTTATATGAAGAAGCTTTTGCAAGGTATCAAAAGAACTTTAGCGCACTTGAACAGTTTCATCCAGATTTCGCTTCGACTCTTCCGCATTGGACCAACCTATGGGCTTTTTCTGAAGAATGGTGTCGTGATAATTCAGTTTAGTTTTTAATAACGTAATTCAGTTATTACGGTTTATGTATGTTACAAAGTGGCATCAGTGGATTCACTCTGGCTACCTTGAAAAAATACATTGAGTGCATTTATATGGTTATTTTGAGGATATTTATACACAAAGCTACTGTCTTCTTTATAAGAGTTAGGTCGATCGGTACAAGCCTTTTTAAGCCAAGTTATAAGCAATACGAAATATAGGAACAATATAGGTAAAATCAACAATAACAGAATTATGGCAACAGAAAACCCTCTTAAAAGTACGTCAAAAGCATATAGCAAAATCTCTAAAACTAATGCTTGATAGATATGCTGAATAGAAAAAATGATACGGCTTTTTGGCTTAATATAGTTACAGCATTTCAAAATCTTAACGGCAAAGATTATGTTGATGCTATTGCTCAATTGCTTTCATCGATGAAACAACACCAGAAAGATCGATGGCGCGAAGTATTAGAGGCTCAAAAGCTTAGCAATGGGCAGTGTGAATATGGATCAAGTGATCCACGACTGCAACATCTTGCGTATGTTGCAGAAATGGTAAAAGACAAGGGAGTAGATAAGGCGTTAGTATTTCTAATCGCCAATGATTTTGTGGCTGATAATTCTACAGTTGAACGCTTATCCAAGAAATATCAAAATTTAAAACAAGATGGTTTTGATACATTGCTAAAAACTAAATACAAAATCTTGTTAGGAGATGAATATGATGAGATTATTAAAAATAATTCTGACACTGATTTAATAAAAATTAAAAGCATTCTTGATACTTCTGATACAATAAAGGATGCCAAGCTAAGAGATGATTTGATACAGGCACAAAAACATCGTGTTTCACAAAAAAATCGTACAATTCTGACGGTTATTACAACCATTACCGTAGCATTTCTTATAGCAATAGCCATAATTCAATATTTCAAGTAATCACAGATCATTCTATTCTATGGCAAACCCGTTAATAGAGGCACAAATACTTCTTGAAAAAGCAAACAGATGGCATAAAGTTGGATTTCTCTACGCAGTCTCAGGCTCGACTTTTCTCATTGTTATCGGTGTCCTTGCAAACATAGCTGGTTTTGGTGGCTTAAATTTTCTTTTTGCTGCAATAACGATCATTACCTCCCTTTATTTTCTTACTAAACCAGAACATCTACTCACATCATTTGGTTTTGGTGCCATTCTCAGTGGCCTGTCAGATATCAATCTTAAGCAATCGCTTGAGGGCGGCTTATCAGCTTTAACTGAAAGCTTCAAGCCAATTGGTCTCTTGTTTCTCTTTGTTACGGTAGTGTTCGTGACACTGGCAACATTTCCGATTGCCAATGCTGCAATGGTCTTGCCGTTGATCGTGATTCTTGCCGGACTAAAACTTACGGCAATAGTGCAGAAACTAGGGTACAAGATGTTTGTACTTGCCATCCTTTTGTTCAGCGGAAGCGTCACACTCTATAAAATGTATGTCCGCCCAACGAGAACAGCCATTGTTGCCGATGAATTTTTGAAGATGAATCAGGAAAATCTGGATAAACAAAAAGCGGGGGAAATTGAAAAGCTTCGAGAATATATGAAAAATGGTGGCGTACTGACACCAGAACAACTAAGGTTAATCTCGTTAATTGAGGAACATGTTGACGCATCGAAAAACAAATCACTTGAAAAACTGAAAACTATTTATTCTGATAATTATCAAATAGCTCTATCTAATGAACAGGTTTTAACACCTCAAAAAGTTTCTGCAATCATAAATCAAGGAAATGAAAAATTTAACAAGGAGAATTATCAAGGAGCTATAGTGGACTATACAATAGCTATTTTACTTGATCCAAAAAATGCAGATGCTTACTGTAATAGAGGAAAAGCTATATATAATCTATCTAATAAAATAGATGATTTTAAAGTTGCCATTGATGACTGTACAAAATCTATAGAAAATAATCCTAAATTGATTGATGCTTACATTATTCGAGGCGATTCCAAAAGGCATATTGGAGATAATCAAGGAGCTATATCAGATGCTACAATAGCTATTGAGCTTGATCCGAAAAATGCTGATGCCTATCGCGTACGATGTGGTGCTAAAATTGATACAGGTGATTATCAAGGTGCTATATCGGATGCAACTATAGCAATTGGCCTTGATCCGAAAAATATATTTTCCTATCACAATCGAGGGGTAGCAAAAAATAGTATCGGTGATTATCAAGGTGCTATAGCAGATGCCACTATAGCCATAGGGCTTGATCCGAAAAATGCTAAAGCCTATCGCGTACGAGGTTCAGCAAAACATAAGGCTCGAGATTATCAAGGTGCTATAGCAGATTACACGAAATTGATAGAATTTAATCCAAAAGATGCATCCGTTTATGGAAATCGAGGAAACGCAAAAAGTGATCTTGCTGACTATGTGGGGGCTATTGCTGACTACACAAGATGTATTGAACTTAACCCAAGATATGCTATGGCTTACCATAATCGCGCCAATGCAAAAACCGATCTGAAGGACTATCAAGGCGCTATTGAAGATTACTCCGAAGCCATTGATTGTGATAATAAACTCGCTATGAGTTATCGAGGTCGAGGTCGAGCAAAACTCGAAGAGGGTGGACTATTTAATAGTATAACATCTATATGGGATTTAAAAGATGCGGCAAGGCTTGGTGATAAAGAAGCTCAAAAATGGCTTAAAAATAACAAGGAAGACTGGTAATGGATTATTGGTGTTACTGTTGGCTGGATTCAGTATGACACAAGAAGTTTAACATATTTTGCTTTATATTATTACTAGCATTATGGAATGAATTTTTATCAATATAGATCTCAGTACAGTATTTCAAATAATCACACACACATTTCTGCTATATGGCATTAATAGATAACGCGAAAATTCTTCTGGAAAAAGCCAACCGCTTGCATAAAGTTGGATTTCTCTACGCTCTCTCGGTCTCGGCGTTTCTCATCATTATTGGCGTTCTCGCAAATATTGGTGGGGTGCCCGGGTTGAATTTCTTTTTTGCCGCAATAACCATAATAACGGCGCTTTATTTTCTCACTAAACCAGCGGCAGTGCTAACCACGTTAGGTTTTAGCACCATACTTTGTAGCCTGACAGATCTTAACCTTAGAAAATCATTGGAAACAAGCATCAAACCAATTGGGCTTTTGTTTCTCTTTGTCACGGTAGTATTTGTGACACTTGCAACATTTCCGATTGCTAATGCTGGTATGGTGCTCCCGTTGATCGTAATCCTTGCTGGACTGAAGCTCACGACAATAGTACCGAAGCCTGGGTACAAGCTGATTGTGCTCGGAATTCTCTTATTCAGTGGAGGACTTACCCTTTATAAGATGTACGTTCGACCAACAAAAACAGCAATTGTTGCCGAAGAATTTCTGAAAATGAATCAGGAAAATCTGGATAAACAAAAAGCTGATGAAATCGAAAAACTCCGTGAATATGTAAAAAATGGTGGTGTCCTATCGCCAGAACAACTACAGTTCATCTCTGATAATGTTAACGCATCAAAGGGAACGTCAGGTCCTTCGTTTTTGGAAAAAATAAACATATTCTTTTTTGCAAAACCTCTATCCGAATCATCAAAAGAGCCGGTTGCCTCACCAGTCGCAACACCGAATAGTTATTTGCAATCAGCGAATGATCCTCCATCAACAAATACCGATGAAGCTGAGTTAACATCATTTGTGAATAATGTCATTATTATTAAGGGCACCTCTATTTAATCTTGACTGATATATCTTTATAAATTTTATAGTGTTAGCGTTATAAATTGAGGGTCATATTTCGTATATTAATGCAATAATATCAACTTACCCGTTGTAATGAAACACATCAACCCGTTAG
>CAISRC010000100.1 GCA_903887845.1 uncultured Chlorobiaceae bacterium | reverse complement strand
TCAGTCGAAAACAAACAAGGTATTTCTACATCAAAAAATATGTCAAAGAGCAATGCTTTTGATACTATTGTGGAATAGTATATTGGTGATACTCATTTTTCAACATGTATCAAAAGACACTTTTTAGAGGTTCCCTTAATAATAGTGGTAATCTTCATGATATACTGGATTTATATGGAGACCATGTCGATTACTTTGGAAAAGGTATAGTAAAAAAGAGATATATTGAAAGAGATAAATTTATATTTTATAAGAGATGGCCTATAGTTAATTTTTCATTAAAAAGCGGAATCAATATTCAAGCTATGCATGAAAAAGACATCTGGCTTTTAACTTATAATATTAATTATCTCACACAGAACCCCGTACGAAGAGAACAAAGTTCAGGCGAAGCAATAACGACTATTGAGGTAAAAAAAATAAACAGCAGATTCATAATAATCAACGAAAAGCAAAATGTCATAAGACGTGAAAAATCATTATACTAGATGCAGGATAGTTTATTCTATACTTATTCTATTTGGTTTCATGATTCATTCACTTATTGCAAGTGGGTCTTCAAGTCATAAAATAAAGGAAGGCAATGCTGCTGATTTATATAAATCTAAAATCATTATTGCAATTGATATAGGGCATAGCAAAAATAAACCTGGCGCAACCAGCTCCAAAGGTATAAGTGAATATTATTTTAACTTTAATATCGGAAAGCTATTACTCAATAAACTATTAGCAGAAGGCTATACAAACGCTTTCATTGTTAATTATCAGGGTGATGATATCAGCCTAAAAGACAGAGTAAATGTAGCAAATAACAAGAAAGCGGACCTTTTTATCTCAATTCATCACGATTCAGTACAGCCAAAGTATTTAATATCATGGCGACATAATAAAAAGCAAAAATTTTATTGCGACTTATTTTCTGGGTATTCGATATTTTATTCAAATAAAAATATAGTTGCAAATAAAAGTTTAATGTTTGCAAAAATCTTGGGGTCAAAATTAACAAGAAATAAGCTGACACCGTCACTTCATCATGCGGAAAAATTAAATGGCGAAAGTCGCGATTTGGTTAATAAGCCTTTAGGAATTTATAGAGTTGATGACTTTGGGGTAATAAAAAGTACTAAAATGCCTGCAGTTATCTTTGAATGCGGAATTATTGTTAATAGAAATGAAGAACTATTGTTATCAAATCATGCTTATAAAGCAATTATTGCTACATCAATCATAAACTCAATCAACGTTTTTTTTAGAAATTATGGACATACCCGGAATAGTTTGCAGCATTCATTAAGTCAGTGCCTCCCCCTCCCTCTCACTACGCCCCAAACTGCCTCAACATCCGCAAATCATTCTCAAACAGCAACCGTATATCATCAATCTTGTACCTCAGCAGCACCGTGCGGTCAACGCCCATACCAAAGGCGTAGCCTGACCACTCTTCGGGGTTTATGCCGCAGTTGCGCATGACGTTGGGGTGTACCATGCCGCAGCCCATGATTTCGAGCCAGCCTGATTTTTTGCAGACTTTACATCCCTTGCCGCCGCAGAGGTAGCAGGTGACGTCCACTTCGGCTGATGGTTCGGTGAAGGGGAAAAAGCTTGGCCGGAACCGGAGTTTAACGTCGGTGCCGAACATCTGTTTGGCGAAGGAGTAGATGGTGGCCTTGAGGTCGGCGAAAGAGACCTTCTTGTCGATGTAGAGCCCTTCGAGCTGGTGGAAGACGCAGTAGCTTCGCGAGCTGATGGCTTCGTTGCGGTAGACCTTTCCTGGGCAGATTACCCGTATCGGCGGTTTCTGGTCGAGCATGACCCTCACCTGCACCGGGGAGGTGTGGGTTCTGAGGAGCACGTCGGAACCGGGGTTGCCGCTGGTGACGAAAAAGGTGTCCTGCATGTCGCGTGCCGGGTGGTCGGGCGGAAAGTTCAGCATGTCGAAGTTGTAGCTGTCGAGCTCCAGTTCGGGGCCGGTTGCAATGCCGAATCCCATGGCTGAAAAGATCTGCTTCATCTCGCCAAGCACCTTCTGTACCGGATGTTCGCTGCCCGTAAAGTAGCGTCGTCCGGGAAGGGTGAGGTCAATGCCTTTGTTGCTGCTGCTGCTTTCGGTTGATGCAAGCCTCTCCTCGGCTTCGGTGAGCTTTGCATCAGCCGTCTGCTTGAGCTGGTTCAGCAACTGACCAATTCGCGGTTTGTCAGCAGGGTCAACCGACTTGAGCTGGCCGAAAAGAGCTGCAATGAGCCCTTTCCGAACCGTATATTTGAGGCGAAAGGCTTCAAGATCGGCCTGCGCTTTAATCTCAAACTCCAGAATCTCCTGCTGTAAACTGCGTATGCTCTCTTCCATTATGGTACCAGTGTAAATCTTATTCGATAACCGATTTGACAATTTGAGAGAAGGCAGCCGGATCCTTGACGGCAATCTCGGCAAGCGCCTTGCGGTCGATTTCGACGTTCTTCTTCAGCATGGCGTTAACCAAGCGGGAGTAGGTGGTGCCGTTCAGGCGTGCGGCGGCATTGATACGCATGATCCAGAGCGAACGGAAGGTGCGTTTTTTAACGCGACGGTCACGGTAGGCGTACTGCTCTGCTTTATCGACCGCGTGCTTGACGACGGTCAGAATATTGCCGCGTGATCCCCAGAACCCTTTGGCTTTTTTGAGTACTCTTTTTCTCCGTGCTTTTGAGGCAACGGCGTTATTTGCTTTAGGCATCGTTGTGTCGAGTTAATGTTAAAAATTTAAGCCTGAATCATCCGCTTGATTTGCTTCGCCTTCAATCCCAAAAGCAGAGTGCTCTGGTGGAGCCTGCGTGAGCGCTTTCTGTTCTTCTTCTCAAGGTTGTGCGATCCATTCATGCGTTCACGCTTGATTTTTCCGGATGCTGTCGTCTTAAACCGTTTGCATGCTCCACGGTGAGATTTCATTTTAGGCATGATCGTCCTTTATATTTTTTGTAGAATAAAATTGCTCGAATTTTCTTGATTACTGCTCTTCTTCAATCAGATCTTCAGGAGCCAGAGGAGCAAGTGGCGCTGCCGGTGGCTGGTTTGTTTTTGCCCTGATGCGGTCGTAGGCATCAATCTTCTTCTTGTCGGGCTCGAAATAGACGAAGAGCTTTTTGCCCTCAAATTTCGGATCGCCATCACGAGTGCTCACCACGCTCAGCCGCTCGGTCAGCCGTTCTGCCAAGTCAAGCCCCTTATCCTTGTAGATAATAGAGCGTCCCAGAAAAACGATGGTGGCCCTGACGCGGTTGCCTTTGCGCAGAAACTCCTCAAGATGCGCGGTCTTGAAGTCGAAGTCGTGCTTGTCTGTGTTCGGATGAAACCGCAGCTCCTTGAGGGTGGTGGTCTTCTGCTTTTTCTTCAGATCCTTGTCCCTCTTGTCCATCTTGTAGAGCAGCCTGCCGAGGTTGTCGAACTTGCAAACCGGAGGTTCGGCGTTTGGCTGTACTTCAATCAGATCCTGATTCCGCTCTTCGGCAACCCGCTTGGCATCAATGGTGTTCATCACCTCCTGTGTTCCATCCGGAAAAATAATACGGACTTGCGGAACACGAATCTGCTCATTGACTCGATAGGTGAGTTTTGGCTTTTGAGTCGTAACCTTCTGTTTCTTCATGCGTTCAGGTTTGGTTTAGATAGTCAGGTTCTTCCGGTGATCTCTTGTTTGAGCTTGTCGATCAGTCCGCTCACGCTGAAGCGCCCTTCATCACCAATGCGATGACGGCGCAGCGAAACTTCGCCGCTCTCCTGCTCTTTCTGTCCGATGACAATCATACAGGGGATCTTGCTGATTTCGGCGTCGCGGATTTTTTTGCCGATTTTTTCACTTCTGGTGTCAAGTTCGGCGCGGATTCCTGCTTCGAGGAGCGCCTGGTGTACGCTTTTTGCATAGTCGTGAACATCTTCGGCAATCGGGAGCACCATCGCCTGCACCGGCGCAAGCCAGAGCGGGAAGTTTCCGGCGGTATGCTCAATAAGGACGCCGATAAAGCGTTCCATGGAGCCGAATGGTGCGCGATGAATCACAACAGGGCGATGTTTCTGGCCGTCGCTGCCGATGTAGGTGAGGTCGAACCGTTCCGGCATCACATAGTCAACCTGGACGGTGCCGAGCTGCCACTTTCTGCCAAGCGCGTCACGCACAATAAAATCAATTTTCGGCCCGTAAAAGCTCGCTTCGCCGACGCCGATAAAGTAGTCGATGCCCATACGGTCGGCGGCCTCTTTCACATCCTTCTCCGCCTGCTCCCACACCTCTGCGGTACCGCCGTACTTCGCCTGGTTTTCGGGGTCGTGCATCGAGAGGCGGGTCTGCACCTCTGAAAAGCCGAGGGTTCCAAAGACAAACTGCGTCAGCTCAATAGCACTGCAGATTTCGTCAACAAGCTGGTCGGGGCGGCAGTAGATGTGCGAGTCGTCCTGCGTGAAGCCTCTCGCACGCACCAGTCCGTTCAGCTCACCCGACTGCTCGTGGCGGTACACCGTGCCGAACTCCGTCAGACGAAGCGGCAGATCGCGGTAGCTCCGCATCTTTGAGCTGTAGATGAGGTGGTGGTGCGGGCAGTTCATCGGTTTGAGAAGATACTGCTCCTGCTTTCCCTCTTCATCGTGATAGGTGAGCGGCGGAAACTGCGAATCGCTGTAATAGGGATAGTGGCCTGAACGCTTGTAGAGTTCAATATTGCCGATATGTGGTGTATAGACCGGCAGATAGCCACGCTTGCGCTGCTCCTCCTTGAGGAAGGCTTCAAGCTCGTTGCGGATAATGGCCCCTTTCGGCAGCCAGATCGGCAGACCGCTGCCAACCTCCGGCGAGAGCATGAAAAGCTCCAGTTCAGCTCCGAGTTTGCGGTGATCG
>CAISRC010000099.1 GCA_903887845.1 uncultured Chlorobiaceae bacterium | reverse complement strand
TTTGCCGTGGACGACAGCGAGGTGCAGATGTGTACGGAACTGCGCGGCAAGGGCTCATGGTTTCTTCCCTTCAACAAGGGTTATCACGATGGTGCGGGCAACCCTCCCAACCCGAATGGTATCAAGAGCGACTATCTCTGGAAAGAGTTGCTTACTCCGGCAGGGCTGACCAACATCCTTGAGAACTACGCGCAGATTGTTGAGGAAAAAGATGAGCGGAGAGGGAGAAAAAAACGTCGTCAGGTTTGGCCCCGTTACCATCAGCTTGGCGTGGTGCGTCAGGCTCTGGCTGATGTGCAGCAGTTTGGGGCAGGGAAGCGATACCTCATCCAGCACTCTGCCGGGAGCGGCAAATCAAACTCCATTGCCTGGCTTGCGCACCAGCTTATCGGGCTCAAGCGGGAGGGGAGGGATCTGTTCGACTCCGTGATTGTGGTGACCGACCGCCGGATTCTTGATGATCAGCTTCAGAAAACCATTCGCCAGTTCATGCAGGTTGGTGCTACGGTAGGCCATGCCCGGCAATCCGGTGACCTCCGCCGCTTCATTCAGGAGGGGAAGAAGATCATTGTTTCAACGGTGCAGAAGTTTCCCTTCATCCTCGACGAAATCGCCCTTGAGGCAGCTCGAACCTTTGCTATTGTTATCGACGAAGCGCACTCAAGCCAGGGCGGCAAAACATCGGCGGCAATGAGTCAGGCACTTGCTGGCAAGAACACCGGTGACGCTGAAGAGCCTGATCCTGAAGATACGGTGAACGAAGCGCTCGAAAAACGCATGGCAGCACGCAAAATGCTGAGCAACGCTAGCTATTTCGCCTTTACGGCCACGCCCAAGAACAAAACTATTGAGATGTTCGGCGAAGCGCTGCCGCCTGATGCCGAAGGCAAGGTGAAACATCGCCCCTTCCACAGCTACACCATGAAGCAGGCTGTCGATGAGGGATTTATCCTCGACGTGCTCAAGAGCTACACCCCCGTCGAGAGCTACTATAAATTGATCAAGAAGATTGAGGATGACCCGGAATTCGACACCAAAAAAGCAAAAAAGAAACTGCACCGGTACGTCGAAAGCCATGACCACGCCATCCGGCTCAAGAGCGAGATTATGGTGGATCACTTTCACGAGCAGGTGCTGGCTGCCAACAAAATAGGGGGCAATGCGCGTGCCATGGTGATTACAAGCGGCATCGAACGGGCGATCCAGTACTTTCATGCCTTCCAGAACTATCTCACGGAACGCAAGAGCCCCTACAAGGCGATTGTTGCATTTTCAGGAGTGCACGATTATGATGGCGCTCAGGTTAGTGAAGCATCGCTGAACGGTTTCCCTGGCAGCGAGATTGCCAACAAGATCAAGAACGACCCCTACCGATTCCTCATTTGTGCCGACAAGTTCCAGACCGGCTATGACGAGCCCTTGATGCATACCATGTATGTCGATAAACTGCTGTCGGGCATCAAGGCGGTGCAGGCACTCTCACGCATCAACCGCTCACACCCGCAGAAGTACGACTGCTTTGTCCTCGACTTCCAGAACAATGCCGACACCATTACCTACGCATTTCAGGACTACTACCGCACCACGCTGCTTGCCGAAGAGACCGATCCGAACAAACTGAACGACCTCAAGAGAGATCTCGACAATGCGCAACTCTATACACCCGATCAGGTGCATCAGCTTGTTTCGCTCTTTCTTGGCGGTGACGACCGTGACCAGCTCGACCCAATCCTCGACAACAGTGTTGCGCTCTATACCAGCTTGCTCGATGAGGATGGGCAGGTGAAATTCAAGGGCAATGCCAAAGCCTTCTGCCGCTCATACAGCTTCCTCTCTTCAATTCTGCCCTATAGCAACGCCGCATGGGAAAAGCTCTCGATTTTCCTGAACCTGCTTATCCCCAAACTTCCGGCTCCGGTGGAGGAGGATCTCTCGAAAGGTATCCTCGACGCCATCGACATGGACAGCTACCGGGTCGAGAAGAAAGCGATGCAGAAAATCGTACTCCAGGATAGTGACGCTGAAATAGAACCCATACCGATGGAAGGCGGCGGGCACAAACCCGAACCGGAGCTCGATCGTCTGAGCAATATCCTCAAGAGTTTCAACGACCGATGGGGCGGGCAACTGCAAGACCCTGAACGCCAGACAAAACGCATCATTGACGACATTGCGCCAAAGGTTGCCGAAAACACAGCCTACCGGAACGCCAGGGAAAACACCCCCCACACCGCACGCATGGTGCACGACGAAGCACTCGGCAAGGTGATGCAACTCATCCTGAAAGACGATACCCAGTTCTACAAACTCTTTGTCGAAAACGACGCTTTCCGCCGCGAACTTGGTGATGTGGTGTACGCCATGACAAACGGCTGACCATCGGCAAAGGCTAAAGCATGAGGAGAGTCAAACCAGAGAGGTTTATCAGGCAGTTGGAGACGAAAGTCAGTGTGCCTTGCATATTCGAATGAAGTGATGGGGAAACCTGGTCGGCCCTTCGCACTCGGTGCAGGAGCAGGGTGCAAACCACAGTAAGCTGCGGTTACGTCGTATCGTACCACAAAAGGGTGGTTATTGGGATGTAGTAAAATGATGGTTATATTAGGCACTGAAAAGAGATCTTAATTCTGATCTAAATTTAGTGCTAAAGTGTTATGAAAAGCATCAAGATAGCAAGCGATATCATTCCGCTGGGTGAGTTTAAGACCGGGATCTCTGCCTGCATGAAAAAGGTTAAGGCAACAGGCCAACCATTGATTATTACCCAGAACGGCAGACCTGCCGGTGTATTGCTTTCGCCCATTGAGTATGACAAACTAGTGTATCGCCAACAATTTATTGAATCGGTTGCGCAAGGCCTTGCAGCGGCAGAATCCGGGGAAGTATACAGTACTGAGGAGGCCAGGAAGATACTTGCTGAAAAAAGAGGTTCCTAAAAACAGTGAAAGTAGTCTGGACAAGTTTAAACGAATCCTGCGCAAATACAAATACCCTTCAACAAAACAGGAGGAGGCGACAACATTAGTGCTCGAACAGGCGGAAACGCTCAGCGCAGAGTGGGAAGGATAAGTTTCTATGATAATCAGCGCAAGCAGAAGGACGGACATTCCGGCATTTTATGGCGAATGGCTGGTGAATCGCCTGAGGGCGGGTGAGGTGCTGGTGCGTAACCCCATGCAGTCGAAGCAGGTGAGTCAGATTTTGCTTACACCCGACGCTGTTGATGCGATTGTGTTCTGGACGAAAAATCCTGAAAAATTTATCTCCCGTTTATCTGAGATTGATGCTTTGGGATATGCATACTATTTCCTGTTTACGCTGACTCCCTATGATGCAACGCTTGAACCTGCTGTTCCTGAAAAGGGCAAAATTCTGGAGGTGTTCCGGCAGCTCTCCCGATTGATTGGCCCGGAAAGGGTGGTGTGGCGGTACGACCCTGTTGTGTTGACGGATCGTTTTACTCCTGAATGGCATAAAGCAGCATTCAGCCGCCTGGCTGGGCAACTTTCCGGATACACCGAGCGCTGCATCATCAGCTTTCTTGACGGCTATCGTAAAATCAGAAGCCGGATGCAGGATATTCGCTATGTTCTGCCAGATACAGCGGCGATGGGGGAGCTTGCCGGACGGTTTGCCGATGTCGCAGGCAAGCAGGGCATTGCGCTCTTGACCTGCAGCCAGGATATTGACCTTTCGCGCCACGGCATCATGCACAGCCGTTGCATTGACGCTGAACTCATTGAACGCATCTCCGGTCGCCGATTGTTGCGGGTAAAAAAAGACAGCAGCCAGCGTCATGCCTGCGGCTGTGTCGAGAGTCGCGATATCGGGAGCTACAACACCTGCGGGCATGGGTGTCTCTACTGTTATGCGATGTCGAGCCACGCCAAAACCTTCGCCGCTGGTCAGGGCTACGATTCTTTATCGCCGTTGCTGTGCGATAAATTGAGGGGAGATGAAGTTCTGACGACGGTGGCAGCGCGAAAGCTCATCTCATCAGTGGCCTCTTTGCCAAGCGCAGGATTGCTGCAGGGGGAGCTGTTCTTGTCGCAGGATCTTTTGCTCGCAAGCTGTGTTTCTGCCCAAGACAGAGCAGAAAATACCCATAGAGATTGATGTTCCCCCTACAACCGCTTCCCCTTCAGCCGCAACGAATTGCTCACTACCGATACGCTGCTGCCAGCCATGGCAAGTCCCGAAAAGACGGGATTAAGAAAGATACCCCACAAGGGAAACAGTGCCCCGGCGGCAAGGGGAATGCCGATGATGTTGTAGATAAAGGCCCAGAAGAGGTTCTGGCGGATGACGCGCATGGTGGCGCGTGAGAGGGTGATGGCCTGTGCCACCTTGTTGATGTCGCCCTTGAGCAAGGTAATGCCAGCCGACTCTATGGCAATGTCTGTTCCGGTGGCCATCGCAATGCCGACATCGGCCTGGGCAAGGGCCGGGGCATCGTTGATGCCGTCGCCAGCCATCACCACTTTTCGGCCCTCTGCCTGCAATTCCCTGATTTTTTTTGCCTTGTCCTGGGGCAGTACTTCGGCAATCACCTCGTCAATGCCAACCTGCTTTGCCATAGATCGTGCAGCCGACATGTTGTCACCGGTGAGCATGATCACTTGTAAACCCTTGCGTTGCAGTGATGCCACAGCCTCCCTTGCGTTAGATTTGACGGTGTCGCCGAGAGCAATGAGCCCTGCGATTCGACCGTTCTCCTCAATCAGGACAACGGTTTTTCCCTCTGCCTGAAGTTTTTGAAGCTCGGGTATTGTTTTTTCGCTTTCCATTGGCTTGCGAACGCTTACAGGAACGTTGTTCATCATGGCAGAAACACCTATGCCTTCGAGTGCCGCAAAGTCCTTGATATCACCAGGGGCAAGATGCTGATCGCGGGCGGCTTCAACAATTGCCTGCGCCAGCGGATGTTCCGAACGGCTCTCAATGGTGGCTGCGAGTTGCAGCAGGGAGGTGACGCTTCTCTCCTTGTCGAGCGAAATAATGTCAGTCACCTGAGGCTTTCCGGTGGTAATGGTGCCGGTCTTGTCGAACACAACCGTATCAACGGAGCTGAGTTTTTCGAGGCTTTCGGCATTGCGGATTAAAATGCCGTATTCAGCCCCCTTTCCGATGCCGACGATGATGGCCGTTGGCGTGGCGAGACCAAGCGCACAGGGGCAGGCAATGACGAGAATGCCGACCATCCCCATAATACCGTAGGAAAGACTGACGGAAAAGCCGAGATATCCAGTGCCAATTGTCAGCCAGATCAAAAAGGTGAAGAGGGCCAGAAGCAGCACAACCGGCACAAAAATACCGGCAACGGTATCGGCAATCTGCTGGATGGGTGCTTTTGACCCCTGCGCTTCTTCGACCATCCTAATGATGCGGGCAAGCACGGTCTCTGAGCCGACGCTGGAAGCGGTAAAGGTGAACGATCCCTGTTTGTTGATGGTGCCGCCAATCACTTTGTCGCCCGTCTTTTTATCGACCGGTATTGATTCACCAGTCACCATTGATTCGTCAAGGGATGAGTATCCTGTGGTGATAATGCCGTCGACCGGGAGCTTTTCGCCGGGCTTCACGATAATGGTCTCACCCTTTCTCACCTGCTCAACCGGGATCTCAACCTCCACGCCACCTCTCTGCACCAGAGCGGATTTGGCCTGCAAATTGATCAGCTTTTCGATAGCCTCACCAGTCTTCATTTTTGAGCGTGCTTCGAGATATTTACCCAGCAGGACAAAACCGATAACGACAATGGTCACATCAAAGTAGGTGGAATCAGGCGCGTGCAGGAATGCTTTTACAGAGGGAATCAGTGTGATGACGGCGCTGTAAAGATATGCGGTCAGGGTGCCGATACCGATCAGCGTATCCATGCTTGCAGCGCCGCTTCGGATAAACATGACGATGCCGTGCAGGAATGGCGCTCCTGTATGGAAGACCATCCAGGTGGAAAGCAGCATGAAGAAAATGTTCAGAAGCTCCATGGAAATGGGAAGGTGCGGGATAACGTGGAAGAACATCGAACCGATATCCCACATCATGAGGATAAAAACCAGCAGGGCTACCGGCAGTGCAAATTGTACCTTTCTGAGCTGAGTATGCAGCTCTCTCTCTTTTTGTGTGGTATCGGAAACCGCCATAGCCGCAGGAGGCTCTTCAACCTCAAGGGAGTAGCCATATTTGTTGATCACCTCATTGAGCGCTTCAGGTGTCAGGCTGTTGTTGTCAAACTCAAGCTTCGCTGTTTCAGTCGCCAGATTGACATTGACCTCTTTTATGCCTTCAACCTTTGAGAGCTTTTTCGTGATGATGGCTGCACAGCTTGCGCAATGCATACCCTTGACGCTGTATGTCTGAGTGGTCATGGAAAAGAGTTATCGGACGTTGATCACTCCACGCTGCAACCCCATGGCACAGGTTATTTTGTAGGTGCCGGGTTTTTGGGGGGTGAACTCCATGACAATTTTTTTGCCTTTTACCAGAGGCTGAGGCTTGTTCCAGAGTCCGGGAACCATGATGCTGCTCATACATCCGGAGCCTGTCTCTGTCGGGTTGACCTCAAGCCGCACTTTCTCGCCAGTTTTCACGGCGAAGGACTTTTGCGAAATATCGTTGGCTTTTGTATAGCCTACAGTAAAGTTTTTTACTGCTATTGCAGCAACAGATGGCACCTGAGCGGAAAGACTCAGGAGTGTTGCGGTAACTACTATTATTTTTTTCATATAAAATGACGTTATAAGCTCATTTGTATTTATCCCATAGCACCATAACGCATTTTCTTATGTTACCGTTCGAGACGAAAGCGAAAATGTGTAACCGATATAGGAGAAGCCGTTAGTGTTTCATGCCCGAATGGTGCAAACGACCTCTCTTCAGATCCCGTGTCTTCATCAGCACAAAGATGACCGGCGTCATGATAAGGACATGAATTGCCGATGAAATCATTCCTCCAATCATCGGGGCGGCAATTGGCTTCATCACATCGGCTCCGGTACCCGTTGACCACATGATGGGAATCAGTCCCAGCAGGGCGACCGCCACCGTCATCAGTTTGGGCCGCAGACGGAGCACCGCCCCTTCAAAGGCAGCATCGTAGATATCCTGCTCGGTGCAGGGGCCATTCAGCAGTTTTTTGTCGAGCGCCTCGTGCAGGTAGATGACCATCACCACTCCCGTTTCAACGGCGATGCCATAGAGGGCAATAAAGCCGACCCAGACCGCCACCGAAAGGTTATAATTGAGAGCCGCGACCAGATAGACCCCGCCAACCAGGGCGAAAGGCACCGAAAGCATCACCATGGAAGCTTCCAGTACCGACTTGAAGGTAAAATAGAGCAGGATAAAGATGATAACCATCCCCAGCGGTATCAGTACCTGGAGACGCTCTTTTGCACGAATCTGGTTCTCCCATTGCCCGGACCAGGCGACATAGTAACCGGCTGGCAGTTTGAGCTTTTGTTCCAGCACCTGCTTTGCCTCGGTAACAAAGCTCCCCATGTCACGTCCCCGGACGTTGAGGTAGACCAGTGAACGCAGCAGTCCGCCTTCACTGTTAATTTCAGGGGCACCGGTGGAAATCTTCATGGTGGTGACGAGGGAGAGCGGCACCTGGGCACCCTCCATGCCGCCGACAAGAATACGGCCGATTGCAGGAATATTGTCGCGGTAGTCGCGCAGGTACCGGATGCGGACAGGAAAGCGGTTGCGTCCTTCGACGGTCGTGGAGAGCATCTCTCCTCCAAGAGCAGTTTCAATCACATCCTGAATATCGCCCACACTTACCCCGTATCGGGCGGCTGCTTCCCGGTCGATGTTGATATCAAGGTAGTTGCCTCCGGTAACTCTTTCCGCCACCACATCGGCGGCGCCATTGATCGGCTTTAGCATCGCCTCAGCCTGAAGCGCCAGGCCTTTCAGTACATTCAGGTCATTGCCGAAAATTTTGACACCAAGGTCGGTGCGTACGCCGGTGGAGAGCATGTTGATGCGGTTGATAATCGGCTGGGTCCACCCGTTACGCACGCCGATCTGTTGCAGTTTGGAATCGAGTTCGGCCACAATGTCCGCTTTCTTGATTCCCGCCCGCCACTGCTCTTTGGGTTTCAGGATGATGATACTTTCAAACATGGAGACCGGCGCAGGGTCGGTAGAGGTTTCGGCGCGACCAACTTTGCCAAGCACATGTTCAACCTCCGGTACACTCTTGATGATCTTGTCTTCGATCTGGATGATGCGTTTTGCCTCGGTGATGGAGACGTTTGGCAGCGTTACCGGCATGTAGAGCAGCGATCCTTCATCAAGCGGCGGCATAAACTCGGAGCCGAGATTCATGAACATCGGAACAGCTATGCCGAGCGCCACAAGGTTCAGGGCAATGGTTGTCTTTTTCCAGTGGAGCACCCAGCGGATAACCGGTGAATAAAGCTTTATGAAAAAAGTTGAGACAGGATTGGCGCTCTCCAGACGCATCTTCCCCCGCATGAAATAGTACATCAGCACCGGCACCAGTGTGATGGCAATCATGGCTGACCCCATCATCGAGAAGGTCTTGGTAAACGCCAGAGGGTGAAAGAGCTTTCCTTCCTGTCCTTCCAGCAAAAAGACCGGCACAAAGGAGAGGACTATTATTGCCAGTGAGAAAAAGATCGCCCGCCCGACCTGCTTTGCTGAACGGATGACAATTTCAAGCCGTTTTGCATCCCGTTCTTCAGGCGGTATTTCCGAGAGGTGGCGATAGCAGTTTTCAACCATAATCACCCCCGCGTCGACCAGAACACCAATCGCGATGGCGATGCCGCCAAGCGACATGATATTGGAGGTGACTCCCATCAACTTCATAGTGATAAAGGCAATCAGGACGGCAATCGGCAGGGTGAGCACAATCACCAGAGCGCTCCGGAAGTGGAGCAGAAAGATGAGAATCACCAGTGAGACGACAATTGACTCCTCAAAAAGGTTTTTCTTCAGCGTCTCAATTGCCCGCATGATCAGGTCAGAGCGGTCGTATGAGACCTTTATGGTTACACCGGGGGGCAACCCCTTTTCCAGATCGGTGATCTTGAGCTTGACCCGGTCAATGACATCCTTGGCATTCTCGCCATAGCGCATCACCACAATGCCTCCCACCGCCTCGCCGTTACCGTTGATATCCAGCAGGCCGCGTCGAATGGCTCCGCCAATCTGAACAGTACCAAGGTTCTTGAGGTAGACGGGGATACCGCGCATGTCTGCTCCGACGACGATGTTCTCCAGATCAGCTTTGGACTTGACATATCCGCTGCCCCGGATCAGGTACTCGGCATCAGCCTGTTCAATCAGTTTGCCTCCAACATCCTTGTTGGAAGCCTTGACCGCATCCATCACTTTGACGACCTTGATGTTGTAGGCAAACAATTTGTTGGGATCAAGATCAATCTGGTATTCCCGCACAAAACCGCCGATAGAGGCCACCTCGGCAACTCCCGGCACCGTGTTGAGCTGGTATCGTATAAACCAGTCCTGAAGGGTTCTGAGCTGTTCCAGGTCGTACCCTTTTCCCTCAACGGTATACCAGAACACATGGCCAACGCCCGTGCCATCCGGGCCAAGTGTGGGAACCACCCCCTGAGGCAACAGTGAAGCCGCATAGTTCAAACGCTCAAGAACGCGGGTCCTTGCCCAGTAGATGTCAGCCTTGTCGTCGAAGATCACATAGATCATGGAGAACCCGAAGGCGCTCGATGCTCGCACAGCTCGAACCTGGGGAAGCCCTTGCAAATTAGCCGCAAGCGGATAGGTGACTTGATCTTCGACCACTTGAGGCGAACGGCCAGGATAGTCGGTAAAGACGATCACCTGGTTGTCGGAGAGATCGGGAATGGCATCGACCGGCGTTTTATAGACCGACCATAAGCCCCAGATTATAACAAGGCCGAAAACCATCAGCACGACGATCCGGTTACGGGCGGAATATTCTATGATTTTCTCAATCATTTCAGTTGGGATTCGGAGTCAATAAGATAACCTCCTGAAACCGCAACCTTGTCGCCGGGGTTGAGGCCCGACAATATTTGAATCTTGTCGTTGCTGCGTTGCCCGACCCTGACCTCACGCGATTCAAAGCTTCCCGGCGCGCTTTCGACCCAAACCACCTGTCGCTTGCCGGTGTCCATGACAGCGGTGACAGGAACAACAATTGAAGAGTCGAGAGGTTGCTTGATGATTGCATTGACAAACATATCCGGCTTCAGTTTTATGTCGGGATTAGCAATCTCCACTCGCGCCTTGAGGGTTCTTGTCTTGGGATCAAGAAAGGGATAGATGAAAGAAATCCGGCCATTGAAAGAGTTTTGAGGAAAAGACTGTGAGCGGATTTCGATCTGCTCGCCAACGTGGACATAGGGGAATTCATTTTCGTAGATCTCAACCTCGACCCAGATCGATGAAAGATCAGCAATATTGAACAGCACCTCTCCGGCATTGACGTACTGCCCCTGCTGCACCATTTTTTCAATAACGACCCCGGAATACGGCGAGTAGATGGGAAGCCGGATAGTTGGTTTGCCGTTTCTTTCCAAAGCGGCTATCTGGTTTGCCTTGACACCCAAAAGTAACATTCGTTCTTTTGCGGCGGCCACAAGACCTTCTCCATTCTGTGAAATGGAAGTGAATGGGGAGTTGTTCAGTTGGTTGCGGCTTTTGAGGGCCAGCAGGTACTCCTGCTGGGCGGCAATGAGATCAGGGGAGTAAACTTCTGCTACCGGGTTTGATTTGCTGACAATGGCTCCAACACTGGTTACATACAGTCTGTCGATACGACCTGCTGCCCAGGCAGTGACCCTGGCCTGTCGGGACTGGTCATATTGAACAATGCCAACGGCATTTATCTCTTTGTTCAACGTCTTCATTGTCGCTTCAACGGTCGCAACATTAGCCATGACACGTTGGGTCGGGGAGAGTGAGAGGTGATCGACTCTTGTTGGCTGAGCGCTGTTGCTGCTGTCGTCAATCTTTTTGATCAGTTCCATGCCGCAAATCGGGCAGACTCCGGGTTTCTCCCTGATAATAAAGGGATGCATCGAACAGGTATAGAGTTGCCTGCGCTGAATAACTTTTTGAGAGGTGGAGTGTTGATTTTGCCACAGCAACCAGCCCCCGCCTACTGCAAACGCAAGCAGAAGAAGAAGCAGGGGAATGAGAGTTTTCTTGGGCATGGCTTTGATTATTGTTAATTCTCATGATGCCCGGCATTGACTGATGCTGCGGTTGGATCGGTTCCGATGGCTGCTTCAAGCTGGGCCAGTTTCATCATATATTCTGCCTGTGATTCGTAAAGTTCCCGCTCATAGTTGAACAGGTTCATTTTGCTGTCGAGGAGGGTCAGAAAATCCACTTTGCTGACCCGATAGCTGATTAGCGCTGATTGAAGTGATTGCTCAGCCTCGGGAATAATTCCGCTCTTGTAGAGTTCTGTCAGTTTACGGCGACGCTCCAGTTGGGCAAGAGTTTCGTTGATGGTATAGGAGATGGAGTTTTTCAGGGCATTCAGTTCTTCAGTTGCCATGGTTCTTTCAAAGGCTGACTCTGCTCGCATTTCGCGCCTTTTTTCCTGCTGGAAAGGAATGTTGAAGGTCACACCAAGGCTTACCATGTTGTCGCCGGGGTCGTTTCCCATCTCCGTGGAGACGGGATCACGAAACATATATTCCAGCGAGAAGTTGAAATCGGGATAGAACTCCTTTTTTGCCAGACGGAGAGACGCCTCAGCCTTGTTTACGAGATTGGCAAGACTTTTTACCTGTGGACGATGCTCAATTGCCATAGTATTGAGTTGTTCAGAAGAAAGTGTGACGTCCGGCAGAGTGAAGTCCGCAACTTGGCCCACAGTGGTATTTCCTTGGCGACAGAGAAGGTAATTCATGTTTGCTTCAAGGCTTTTGCGCTGTTGCTGCAGGGTGATCTGCATATCTATCATTTTTGATTTTTCAAGACCAGCCTTGAAAATATCCTGTTGCACACTTTTCCCTAAAGAATATTTCAGACGAGTAACAGCGACTACATCAGTGAGGAGCTTCAGGTTTTTTTCGACGATCTCCAGTTCCTTGTCAACAACCCATAGCTGATAAAAGTTTTCTTTAACCATGCGCGTCAACTCAAGCCTGCGCTCTTCGACTGCCCATTTGTAGGATTCAGCTTCCCGCCTGGCCACCTCTTTCCGAAGAGCTCGTTTGCCCCAGAAGGGGAGTTGCTGAGAAATACCAATGACTTTGGCGGATTGAGTATCCCTGTTGAAAACAAAAGGGGTCCTGGCCGGAACGTTCTGCAGTTTGAACATCACCATCGGGTCTTCCAGCGCTCCGGCTTGTTTCACCTTGCTGGAAAACATCTGCCAGCGCGACTCGGAAGCTTTCAGTTCAGGATTATTGGCCACTGCCGCAGCAACAAGTGCCGTCAGATTTTCTGGCTGTACGTTCCTTTCTTCAGCTTGTACTGGTGCATTCCAGAGAGCAAAGAGCAACAGCAAGGCAAGCACGGAATATCGTTTCATGGGCAGATTACCATAGTTTTTTTCTCAATACTGTTGGTCAAGTCCAATTTGATCCATTCGAAACTTGATGGCTTCTATCGGGTCGGGACTATCGACAGGAAAGAGCTCCGCTTCATAGTTTTCAATCAAAATTCCGAGGATTTCGAGTTCATCGCCCTCTATTGTATCCGGTTTCGCGGTAAATATCTCCTCAAAGCGATTGAGCGCCTGTTGATAGTCCTGTTCTGTCTTTATTGGTCTGATCTGCATGATGTCTCCATATTCACCTGATTCCATGAAGAGCGAGGTAATCAATATTTATTTTGCTCAAAACTTTTTTTTGTACCGACGCTAATGTCATTCAACATTCACCCCTCAGTCTTGAACTCCGATGTTGTATGAAATTCAAGCTCGGGGTAGTCCTCCCGGGCGGTTTTCATCATCCATTCGCTTTCGGCAAAAAAGACCGGATGATCCTCCTTGTCGACCGCTATGGCGTTCCATTTGCGGCGAAGAAACTCTGCAAGCATCTCCTTGTTGTTGCCGGTAATCCAGAATGCCTTGTGGAAGCGCAGGGGAGTGAAATCGCACTGGGCCCCGTATTCGTGTTCCAGACGGAATTTGATCACATCAAACTGCAACTCTCCTACGGTGCCGATAATTTTGCGTGTGCCGTGCTGGATGAAGAGCTGGGCGACACCCTCTTCGGTAAGCTGGCGCACCCCCTTGTCGAGCTGTTTGGCCTTCATCGGGTCGCGGTTTTCGAGCGCCTTGAAAATTTCCGGAGAAAAACTTGGAATGCCCCTGAAATGAAGATCCTCACCATCGGTAAGACTGTCGCCAATTTTCAGGGAACCGTTGTCATAGAGTCCGATGACATCTCCCGGCCATGACTCATCAACAACACTTTTTTCATTGGCCATGAACTGGGTCGGGCTTGAAAACCGTATTTTTTTCTTCAGGCGGGTGTGGTAGTAGAACTTGTTGCGCTCGAAACTGCCTGAGCAGATCCGGAAAAAAGCGGTTCGGTCGCGGTGGTTTGGATCAAGGTTGGCATGAATTTTAAAGACAAATCCGCTCATGCTCTCTTCAGAGGCTTTAACGACACGTTCAGCCGCTTCGCGTTCATCGGGGCTTGGAGCGACAGCAAGAAATGTTTCGAGCAGCTCCCTGACACCAAAATTGTTGATAGCGCTGCCGAAAAAGACCGGAGCGAGCAGGCCGGAGCGATAGGTCTCCTCGTGAAACGGTTCATAGACGCCTTCAATCAATGCAACATCTTCCCGGAGTTTTTTGCAGAAACTTTCAGGGATCCATTTCTCCAGTTCAGGATCGTTCAGGTCATTGACCCGGATATTGCTTTTGCTGATGCGGGTGGTATTGGCCTCAAAAAGGTTCAGCTCTTTGTTGTACAGGTTGTAGACTCCCTTGAAAGTCTGCCCCTGGCTGATCGGCCAGGTGAGAGGCCGGACGCTGATCTGCAGCTTGTGCTCCAGCTCATCAAGCAATTCAAAAGGGTTGCGGCCCTCACGATCCATCTTGTTGATAAAGATGATCACCGGTGTGTTGCGCATACGGCACACCTCCATCAGCTTTTCAGTCTGTTCTTCAACTCCCTTGACGCAATCCACGACAAGAATGACGCTGTCAACTGCTGTCAGTGTCCGATACGTGTCCTCGGCAAAATCCTTGTGCCCCGGAGTGTCGAGAATATTGACCCGTTTTCCGGCATACTCAAAACCCATCACTGATGTTGCAACCGATATTCCGCGCTGTTTTTCGATCTCCATAAAGTCGCTTGTCGCGGTCTTGCGGATCTTGTTGCTTTTAACGGCGCCAGCGGTCTGAATGGCGCCACCAAAAAGCAGAAATTTTTCAGTCAGTGTGGTTTTTCCGGCATCAGGGTGGCTGATGATTGCAAAAGTCTTTCGTCTTGCAGTTTCCTTTACTAAGTCCATTATCTAATTATTAACTCTTTGCTTCCAGTTGGTTCTTCCCGCCGGGATGTACTACATTTTCCGGAAAAGATACAAAGAACCATCCGAATAAACAGAATCTCTCTTTGATTGGTGTTTTTCTCTTTCGGGATAATTGGCCGATTAGAGTATTTTCATAAAAAGCCATCAATACTAATCATATAACGTTTGTGGAGGCGCTTTGGGTACACTTGAAAAAGTTCTGGATCAGATCAGCGGCTATGTCTGGGGAATTCCCCTCTTGGTGCTTCTTTTTGGCACACATCTTTTTTTGACCTTCAGGCTTGGTTTTATTCAGAAATACACTTTCCGGGCAATAAAGATGTCCTTCACCAGAACAAAGGAGGGTGAAGGAGAGATCAGCCATTTTGGAGCTCTTGTCACCGCTCTTGCTGCAACGATAGGTACCGGCAATATTGTTGGAGTTGCCACAGCAGTTGCTGCAGGTGGTCCCGGGGCGGTGCTCTGGATGTGGCTGACCGGTGTTTTCGGTATTGCTACCAAATATGCCGAGGCTGTTCTTTCCGTGAAATATCGCACCATCGGAGAAGATGGCACGGTTTCAGGAGGGCCGATGTACGTGCTGGAAAAAGCCATGAACATGAAATGGCTTGCCGTTCTGTTTGCTTTTTTCACCTCGGTTGCAGCATTCGGGATAGGCAATATGGTACAGGCCAACTCCATAGCGGTGATGGTACAGAACAACTTCCATATTTCTCCATGGATAACCGGTGTGGTATTGACCCTGTTTACTGCGATTGTTATCATCGGGGGTATTACCTCTATCGCTAAAGTATGCGAGTACCTTGTGCCGTTCATGGCTATTTTTTATGTCGCTGGATGCGTCGTATTGCTTGTGCTGAAGCACGAAACCCTTATTGATACCATTCAGCTCATCATTTCATCAGCATTCAACGGGCAGGCAGCACTTGGTGGATTTGCCGGTGCAGGAGTCAAGGAGGCGATGCGCTTCGGTATTGCCCGAGGGCTCTTTTCCAACGAGTCCGGTCTTGGAAGCGCACCTATTGTCGCTGCAGCAGCCCAGACCAAACATCCGGTGAAACAGGCACTGATCTCCTCAACCGGCACCTTCTGGGATACTGTTGTCGTTTGTCTCGCAACCGGAATTGTGGTTGTCAACTCCGGTATGTGGCAGACCGGACTGAAAGGCGCTGAGCTTACCAGCGCGGCCTTCGATGCAGTCCCCTATATCGGTAATACCGTCTTGACTTTCGGTCTTCTGACCTTTGTTTTTTCCACCATTCTTGGCTGGTCCTATTACGGAGAAAAAGCCGTCGAGTACCTTTTTGGCAAAAAGCTCATCAAGCCCTACCGTTGGGCATGGGTTGCCGCAGTCATGGTTGGCTCAGTCGCCTCTCTCCAGGCAGTATGGACATTCGCCGATATCGCCAACGGCCTTATGGCGTTACCCAATCTTGTTTCACTGATTGTGCTCAGTCCCGTGGTTGCCGCTGAGACAAAAGACTACTTCTTACAAAAATAGGGGATGTGCGTTTCAAGACAAAATCAATCTTGAGAAGAGATTCATACACAGAATCACCTGCTTTGTCTGCATCCCCCTTTTCTGTTGAAAGGCTTTCGATGAGTTGGAAATGTGTTATATTTAAAAACATTAGATCTTGAAAAAAATGTGTGAATGATTATGAAATTTCCTGTTTGTGAATTTGCGGAAGCTGAAGAGGGCTTTTATTCTCAATGTGCCTCCTGTCCTATCGATTCTTCTTCTTCGGGCTGCGCACTTGATCAGCTTGAAGATGG
>CAISRC010000098.1 GCA_903887845.1 uncultured Chlorobiaceae bacterium | reverse complement strand
GCGCAGTACGGCCTGCAACTCTTCGCCCAGCTCAACCTGCAACTGCTCATCGTTACACCGTTGCAGAAAATCCACATCATCGAACCCTTCGTCTCCAGCGTCGGCTTTGTCCACAATCAGGAGGGTCGATGCTCGGTGTTGCGCAACCTGACCATCGAAGAGTATCGCGCCGAAAAAGAGAAGGCGCTGGAATGAGCTGGACAACCCCCGCAGAACTCAAGGCCCAGGTGCAGAAACTCTGGGATCGGGGCATCATCCTCTCCTCCCTGATTGGCGGCGAATCGGTTTTTCCCCGTCGCCTGACGCTGAAAGGGCCTGACTCCAGGGAGTTAAGCAACTCTTTTGCCGAAGTGCGCGACTGGATTGCCCGGCTCTCCGGCGCAGCCAAACAGTACCGGATTGTCTGGCGCAGCATCAACCACCGCATTCTGGGAGCCAATGAACTTCCGGCAGAAATCTGGATTGACACGCTGGACGATGCCCTCGGGCTGATTGGCAAGCGGCAAGAAGCTCGGCAGTTTGCAGCCATGGTTACACTCACCCGCGACGGGCAACCAGCGCTACTCCCCTGGCTCGAAAAACGCCCCCTGCGCGCCCTCGAACTGGCAGATGAGTGGCACCGCATCCTCTCTATTGTCGCCTGGCGTCTCACCCATCCTCAACCGGCCATCTACCTGCGCCAGATCGACCTGCCCGGCGTGCACAGCAAATTCATCGAAGGGTACCGTGGTGTGCTTGGGGAACTCTTCGACCTTGTTCTTCCGCCGGAGGAGATTGACGAAACAGCCACAGGAGCCAGCGGGTTCTGCCGCCGTTACGGCTTTCAGGACAAACCCCTGCGGGTGCGCTTCCGAATCCTTGACCCGACTCTGGCGCTGTTCTCGACAGAGAACGATCAGGATATCTCAGTGACGCAGGCAACCTTTGCCCGGCTGGAGCTGCCTGTTACCAGAGTCTTCATCACCGAAAACGAAATCAACTTTCTCGCCTTCCCCGATGTTCCCGAAGCAATGGTGATTTTCGGTGCAGGGTATGGGTTCGAGAACTTGGTCTCAGTCGAGTGGCTGCGTAACCGCGTTATCCATTACTGGGGCGACATCGACACCCACGGCTTCGCCATCCTCAACCAGTTGCGCGGGTACTTTCCCCACGTGGCTTCCCTTCTGATGGACCGCGAGACGCTGGTGGAGCATCAAGCACTTTGGGGCGTTGAGCCATCTCCCGAAACCGGTGTACTCACCCGACTGACCGCTGAAGAGAGTGGGCTTTATGATCAGTTGCGGCAGGATGAGCTGGGCAGTCACCTACGGCTGGAGCAGGAGAGGATCGGGTTTGAGTGGCTGGTTGGGGCTTTGGGGAGGGTGTGAGGGCGAAGTGAACCTATCCATATCCAATGGATACTCATAACCCCAATGCTATATGATAACCACAGAAATCAACACATTTGCTTTTTGATGATTTTATCATTTTGATTAACCTTAATAAATCTATCATGGAACAACATCAATATGGATACTCCAGTGAACATCCTTGCGATTGTCGGCAGCTACCGCAAAACGGGCATTATTGAAAGAGCTGTTGATGAGATCCTTGCTTCCGCAAAAGAGAGGGGCGCTGTAACCCGGAAAATCACCCTGCTCGACAAGCGTCTGACCTTCTGCACCAACTGCCGCAGTTGTACCCAGGTTGCCGGAGAAAACTATGGGGTCTGTATCCATGATGATGATATGAGCGCTCTTTTACAGGAGGTTGCATGGGCTGATGCCCTTATGCTCGCATCACCAATGAATGCGGGGACGGTCACGGCTGTCATGAAGATCTTTATTGAGCGTCTTGTCTGCACCGCCTACTGGCCATGGGGAACGCCTGCTCCGAAAGCCCGTCGCCCACGAAAATCAAAACGGGCGGTGCTCGTTGCTTCCTCCGCAGCACCGGCCATTCTTGCACGGTTAACCGGAGATGTGACAAAACGACTTAAATCTGCGGCAACAATGCTTGGTGCTGAAACGGTTGGAACACTTTTTATCGGGCTTGCTGCACAACAACAGCATCAGGAGCTGAGCAAAAGAACAGTCAATAAGGCGCATAAACTCGGCCGCAAACTTGCTGCTGGCAAATCAGCCGGGGAATCCTGATATTGACAGTTGGATCAATGATCCCTGTTGTTGTATTAATAAATCATGAATAATGCCCACTCTTGCCTACAGTATCAGAAACTCGCTCTACCTGAATATTACAAACCGCTGTTCAAACGCCTGCTCATTCTGCATTAAATTAAACCGCAGCACAGGTGATGAAAACGACCTGTTTCTCGACACAGAGCCATCGTTCGATGAGATCATGGCTGCCATTGCGGAATTCAGCGATTTCGAAGAGGTTGTTTTCTGCGGTTATGGAGAATCATTGATACGACTTGACATCGTCAAGCAGGTGGCAGAAGCTGTCAAGCAGAAGTATTGCACTCGTGTCCGGATCAATACCGACGGACAGGCGAATCTGGTGCATGGCCGGAACATCATCCCTGAACTGGCCGGAATTGTGGATTGCTTTTCTGTCAGCCTGAATGCGTCTGATGCCGAAACATACATGCGATTGTGCCATAGCCCGTTTGGTGCTGCCGCTTTTATCGGTGTCTGCGACTTCATCCGTCTGGCAGCAGCAGAAATACCTGAAGTCATTGCAAGTGTTGTCCGTGTCCCCTCACTCGATGT
>CAISRC010000097.1 GCA_903887845.1 uncultured Chlorobiaceae bacterium | reverse complement strand
GACTGCATTGAAACGACCAACGTGCAAACAGCCATGGGCACCCACCGTTGGTCTACCGAATCAGTACAGAGAGACAGGTTGTTCCTGGAATATCTGGGAGTGCCCAGCAAATAGTGTACGCTTTATCCTACTTTCAGGATTAACAATATAATAATATATTAAGTTTTTTTTATCAAAAAAATACTTCAGCCAAGCGGTTCTTGTGGCTTATAGATAAGAATCATCAGGGGAATCAAACAGGGGAAAGATTGGAGTGATTGAACTCTCAATCGTGGTAGCGGAAGTTCAAAAAAAATAATTGAAATAAAGAAAAAACCTCCTTGTAATGGAGGTTTTTTCTTTGCTTAAAAAACATGTGCTCTCAGCAGTTTCGAATTGTAGATGAGTTACGATCCTTGATGGTGCTCTCATCGAACTCGTCCCAGTTGTGCTCGTCGTGCTCACGCTGGTAACCGGCCTCTTTCAGGCCAAAGCTCATGTCGGCGACCATTTCCGGGCGCAGCTCCTTGAGGTTTTTGACCTCGTTCTGCGTCAGAATTCTTGACTTGTCGAAGCCAAGGTCAATCTCGATCTTGCGGTTCTTGGTCTTGACACGATCGATGTCGTAGAAGCGTTTGGTAATGGTGGTCTGTGCGAATGCTTTCAAACAGCCAAGCATGTACTTGCGGACGTAAGGATCCTTGATCCATGGGTAGCCAAAGAAGGTTTTGCGTGCGTAGAAGCGTGCATAGGATTTCAGCACAAGTTTCAGCACATCCTCGCGCTCCATGTTGTCGGGCTTGATAATCGGCGTCACAAAGTTATACTTGGAGTAATCGCGCACCTCTACCCTGTCGCCAAGCTCCTTGAAGAGATCGGAGAAAGGCCATGGAGTGTAGATGGTCCAGTTGGCCATATCAGGATCCCAGTCCTTGCAGAGCTGGTAGGTTTCTTCAATGGTTTCAGGGGTTTCGTGCTCAAGGCCCATAACAAACTGTGCTTCAGCCACGATTCCATTTTTCTGCAACAGCTTGATGGCAAGCTTGTTTTCCTCAATGGTCGTCTCTTTGCGGAAGCGGTTCAGGTTCATCTGGCTGGCAGCCTCAGTGCCAAGTGAAACGTGCACAAGGCCTGCCTTGCGGAAGAACGGCAAGAGATCGGCATCGCGCATGATATCGGTTACACGGGTGTTGATACCCCAGGTAACATCCAGTTTCCGGTCGATAAGCTCCTGGCAGAGCGAGACAAACTTCTGCTTGTTGATGGTTGGCTCTTCATCAGCGAGGATGAAAAAGCCCACCTTGTGCTCTTTGACCAGAACCTCAATTTCATCAACGAAAAGCTTTGGACTGCGTGCACGGTAGCGGCGCCAGAACTGCCACTGCGAGCAGAATGTACAGGTAAAAGGACATCCTCTTGCAAAGTTTGGAACCGCAAGACGGCAGTTCAGAGGGGTGTAAATGTATTTATCCCAGTCGTAAAGGCTCCAGTCGGGGCTGAGTGTATCAAGATCCTCAATAACCGGATGTGCCGCCGTTGCGAATACCTTGCCCTCGTCGTCGATATAGGCGATGCCGGTAATCTCTCCACGGTTCTGCCTGTCAGTTCCTGCTGCGATCTCCTTGATGAGGTTCACCGTCACCTCTTCACCTTCACCGCGTACAACATAATCAGTTTCAGGCGCTTCACTCAGTACCTGAGGGTACATGAAGGTTGAGTGGATACCACCCATGATCGTTCTGATCTTCGGATTCACTTTCTTGGCAAGCTTCATGATAGCCTGTGCCTTAAAGATAGAGGGAGTGATATTGGTCGTCATCACTACATCCGGCATGTTCTTGCGGATGATCTCCTCAATCTGGTCATCAGGAATATCGTCCGCCATGGCGTCAACAAATTTCACCTGATTGAATCCTGCCTGTTTAAGGGCGCCACCGATATAGGCAACCCAGCTTGGCGTCCAGTTTCCGGCAATTTCGGCTCCACCTGAATGGTAATTTGGCTGAACCATCAGTATTTTCATCGGTCTCCATCCTCCAGATATATATTTAACAAAAAAGGGATTCCACGGTGCGAAGCCACGTCAGCTTCGCCTTGAATTTAATAAATAGTCCTCGTACCCAAATTTACAATTAATTTAAAGAATTTTCATAGGGTTTTCGTTTCGAACCTCTACTTGTGTGAAGCGTTCATCAGCATGGTATGATAAAATCCAAAGCTGATCTTTTCCCTTGTTTTTACCTGCATACCTGCAGTGTTCATAGCTTTCTGCATCTCTTCGTCACGAATCATCTGTATGGTTGTGCGGCGCTCT
>CAISRC010000096.1 GCA_903887845.1 uncultured Chlorobiaceae bacterium | reverse complement strand
GACTGCATTGAAACGACCAACGTGCAAACAGCCATGGGCACCCACCGTTGGTCTACCGAATCAGTACAGAGAGACAGGTTGTTCCTGGAATATCTGGGAGTGCCCAGCAAATAGTGTACGCTTTATCCTACTTTCAGGATGATATCAAGGCTGGCGCAATTACTCCTTATCTGTCCGCTGGCCTCGGCCTTGCCCGAGTCTCCCTCAATAAAGTTCCGGATCCTCCCGTAATCCTCAACGAAACCCAATCAGCACTTGGGTATCAGTTTGGAGTCGGCATTGCCGTTCCAGTGACCAAAACTATCGACATAGATGCACGATATCGCTATTCCGGCACCAGCACAGTTACCCTTAATGGAAGTCCTGCCAAGCTGGACATATCAGGAAGTGGAATTCTGGTAGGTGTGAGAGTCGGACTATAAAGTCATTCAACCAATAAAAAAGCCGTCTCATCACTAACAACTTGAGGCGGCCAAGTTTTTACGCAGTTCAAGGTCTTTCAGCTTCATCTGCCACTGCTCCCTGTTATTCCAGATCCTTTTTTCAACTGAGTAGACCATGCTAAATACCGGACGAGCGACCGACAGCAACTCTGCATGGATATCGGGACGATCAAACCCGATAACATCAAAGGTTCTTCCATTTTTATCTCTGACAGAAAACTTTACATGCCTCTCTTTGAGAAGTTTTGGCTGACCGAACAAAACAAGATCTTCTGTAACAAATAACGGCTCCCGATTACCATGACCAAAAGGAGCAAACTGCTCAACAACATTAATAAATTTAGCAGTGATATCTTCAGGATCAAGTGTTGAATCAACAACAAGCTCCTTCTGTCGTTGTGCCATTGAAAGAAAGTCGTCACACACTTCGTTGAATTTTTTGCGAAATCCTGCAAAGTTTTCAGGACGAAGAGTGAGGCCTGCTGCCTGATGATGACCGCCGAATTGATCGAGATATTCGCTGCACTGCTGCAATACAGCATGGATATCGAGCCCGTCAACACTCCGCGCTGAACCCCTGATAAGCCCATTCATACCACCGAGAATAACCGTCGGCAGATAATGTTTTTCAATCATTTTTGAAGCAACGATACCAAGAACTCCGAGATGCCATGACTCATCGTACAGCACAATCGAAGAACACCAGGAGGCAAAATGATTTTCAAGCATCTTTTCTGCTTTCATCATAATATCTGCGTCGATTTGCCTTCGCTGCACATTGATACGATCAAGCTCCTCTGCATGGCATAGAGCGTCGAGGGAGGAATCTGAAAGCAGCCAGTCAACAGCAAGGTGTGCTGAGTGCATTCTGCCCGCAGCATTGATACGAGGAGCAATGCCAAAAGCGATATGAAACATGCCGAATTCTGCCGGAAGAACCTTCATCAGGGAAAACATCGCCACGATATTGGCTTTTGGTTTGGTTCGCATTCGCTGAATACCTTCGCGAACCAGTGCTCGATTTTCTCCCTCGAGAGAGACCATATCGGCTGCTGTGGCAATAGCGACAAAATCAAGATATTGCTGCCAGCTCTCCGGTTCGGCATTGAGATGCTCACCTATTGCCTGAATAAACTTGAACGCCACACCGCATCCGCATAACTCCCTGAATGGATAGGCAGAGCCCGGAACCTTTGGATTTAAAATAGCATAGGCAGGGGGCAACTCATCAGACTCATGATGATCACAAACAATCACATCAATACCATGTTCCGAGCATCGGGTTATCGCTTCACTCTCTTTTATACCACAATCAACGGTAATGACAAGGTCGACGTTCCGCTCAACAGCCGAATCGATGCCTTCCGTTGATATACCATAGCCCTCCGCAAAACGATCATTGATGTAATAAGAAACCTCACCGCCCAGCTTTTTCAGAAAAAGCAGCAGCAATGCTGTGCCAGTGGTACCGTCAACATCATAATCGCCATACAGCATTATTTTCTGATGCTCCCTGATAGCATGCAATACCCGTTCAACTGCTTGCATCATATCCTGAAGAAGAAAAGGTGAGGGCAGATTGTTGATTGTAGAACGAAAATAATCCTTTGCTTCATCAAAAGATGAGATGCCACGGTTGCACAAGGCTCTCGCAACAGGCATACTGACATTGATTGCCTTCGAAAGAGCAAGAACAACCTGTTCATCAGGCGAGAGTAACTTCCAGCGAAATCGTTTCATGAAAATATGACGGGTAATGAAAACTGTCAATGTAGGGAACACAAAACCATTTTGTGATAAAAAATAATTTAACAACTGTCAGCAGTTCTCCGATTGTAAAAGATAGACTGAATATTTCTTACATTATCCAACATTTACACTGAACCCATCAAGTCAATCAACACATTAACCTTCGGGAACACAGAACATGAGCAATTTGATTACCATTGAACGCCACATCCTTGAACAGCAGAAATTTTTTCCGGAAGCACATGGCGAGCTTACCGACCTTCTCAACGACGTCGCCTTTGCCGCAAAGCTGGTCAGGAGAGAGGTTGTCCGTGCAGGCCTGGTCGACATCCTCGGTTTTGCCGGAAGCACCAATGTTCAGGGGGAAGAGGTCAAAAAACTTGATCTGTTTGCCAATGAAAAAATCATCAACGCTATCGGCCAGCACGGACGGTTTGCTATTATGGGCTCAGAAGAAAACGAGGGTATCATTATTCCACCGAAAAACGAGACCGGCAACTATGCACTTCTCTTTGATCCCCTCGATGGCTCCTCAAATATCGATGTGAATGTCAGCGTCGGCACTATTTTCTCGATCTACAAGCTCAAGGGCGACGATCCTGGCCAGGCAAGTCTCAGCGACTGTCTGCAGCACGGTTACGAGCAGGTGGCTGCCGGTTATGTCATCTACGGTTCCTCAGTAGTCATGGTTTATACCACCGGCCACGGTGTACACGGCTTCACCTACGACCCGACCATTGGAGAGTTTCTTCTTTCACATGAGAATATCGTCACCCCGAAAAGCGGTAAATATTACTCGATCAACGAAGGCTCTTACGCTCAGTTCAACGATGGCACAAAAAAATATCTTGACTATATCAAAGAAGAAGATCCGGCAACAAACCGTCCTTACAGCACCCGTTACATTGGATCGCTTGTCGCCGATTTCCACCGCAATCTTCTGACTGGCGGTGTCTTTGTTTATCCACCGACCACAAAACACGCCACAGGAAAGCTCCGGCTTATGTATGAAGCCAATCCTCTTGCCTTTATCTGTGAACAGGCTGGTGGCCGTGCAACAAACGGCAGAGATCGTATCCTTGATATTCAGCCGCTTTCGCTCCATCAGCGGACACCGCTGTATATCGGCAGCGTCGATGATGTCATCGTTGCTGAGGAGTTTGAGCAGGGATTACGGTAAAAGAAGATTTTTTAAAGCCCCCGCACATGTAGGGACTTGCCATGGCAAGTCCCTACGAGGGTTGGTATTAATTATTGTCCGTTATCCCTGCACTACTCCGCGATCAAACTGCGGGTAAAAAATCCTCTCGATTCCGACCGTTTTTCCGCTTGACGCATCGAGCGACAAAAGCACCCCGGAGAAATGAACATCATCCTCGGCACATTCATATTTGTGTGGTGTCTGATAGAGCATCCTGTCGGTTGCCGATTTGATCTGCATGCCAATAACTGACTGGTGAGGCCCGGTCATACCTGCGTCAGTGCAATAGCCAGTACCTTTCGGCAGAATACGCTCATCCGCTGTCGGCACATGAGTGTGTGTACCGATAACCGCAGATACCCTGCCGTCAAGGTACCATCCCAGCGCTATCTTTTCAGCCGTTGCCTCAGCATGAATGTCCACAAAAATATGTCGCACCTTCTCTTTTCCCTGCTCTTTAATCTGCTTGATCACCCAGTCTGCTGTCCGGAAAGGGCAGTCGATTGAGTACATGAAGGTTCGCCCCTGAAGGTTAACGACTGCAATGTCGCCCATTCCGTTTGGCAGTTTGTAGATTCCGTACCCTTTGCCGTAGGTCCCCTTGGGATAATTCAGCGGACGCAAAACCTGTGGATGCGTTTTCAGGGTATCAAAAAAATTGAAATTGCTCCAAGTATGATTTCCGCCTGTCACGACATTTACGCCCGCCTCAAGGAGCTGGTTCAGCGCCTCAAGACTCAATCCCTTGCCATGATGTGCATTTTCTCCATTACAGATCACAAAATCTACATGATACTTACTGATAAAACTTTTCAGCATCCGCTCCACCATCTGCAGACCCGGAGTACCAACAACATCGCCGATGAACATGACGTTCAGGGTTTTCTGTGCCATACCATTTCCTTAACGTATTGTGTTACTTGAAACTGACTGTGAGGAAGTTACACATTGCGACGCACAATGAACAATCTTATTTCCCCGGCCGCATAGCAGCTTGAACCACCTTTTTTTTGATGGGTAAATTATCATTAGATTAATTCGATAGACTCCTAAAAACATCATCTGAACGGAGAAACTATGGCAACAGCTCTTGGTAAACTTGATACCTTTGTTCAACACTGGACAGGACGCTCTGGAGATTATATTATCACTCCGGAAGCTCTTGTCTGCAATAACATGGATGAAGAATCTGGTCGGGGCGGATATTACCAGTGCAGGGCAAGCACCTCAGAGAGTCAGGTGATGATGTTGCGGGGATACCTCAGAGCATATCAGACGACAAAAGAGACCCACTACCTGAACTTTGCCCGCACTCTTGCGGATTCACTTGTCAAATATTTCTTTTTCGGTACGCTTCCTTCAGCAGCATCTCAATGGCGTTCTCACTGGATTGTCAATGGTGGCGAGGCATTCAACTCGAAAGAGAAGGGCCATGAATCGGAACATATTGCTTATGGTGAGGCTTATGAATGCTGGCCAACATGGCGAAAGTTGCGACCAAATGAATTTGCAACGGCTGGGGATTCGATGCACTGGTTTATAGAAACATTTGATCTCTTTTACCGTGTCGAAACAGGTGAGCTGAAAACAAAATGGCTGAATGCAAAAAATTCTATGTTCAGGGAATTTCAACTGCTCAATGCTCCCCAGAAAAAAATTGTCTACAAGGGAGCTATACCATTTGAATACAGCAATAAAGGACCGAATCTCTCGGTTTTGGCCACCCCTATTTTTCGGGGGCCCTATTATGCCGGATACCAGAATCCTCTGCCCTGGCATTATATTAAAGATTACAATGCGGCCGCAAACATGCTGCAATTTCTGATTGACGCTCAAGCGGCATATACCAAAAGCACCGGAATCACGGGGCCGTTTGCTCCAGTATACCATTATGACGATTCTTTTCTAGGCAAAGCGGTCAAAAACAGCTTTACCTGGGAAGGGCCAGATCCAAATACCTTCTGGGGAGGATTCCAGTATCGGCCATTTGCAGCCGTTGCCGATTTCTGGCAACAGTGTATGACCTCAAAAACAAGCAACCCGGCTGTTACCAATGCCGCAAAGGTAAGTACCACCTTCCTTGGGTGGGTGGATGGCTGGTTGAAAGCGCATCCATCCGATAGCTATGTTCCAACAGAATTCAGGGAAAAGAGCGCTCCTGCTGCCCCTGCAGCTAATGGCAGCGGCGACAAGGATCCTCATATGATAGGCCTCGCCCTTAAGGGTGCCGTATTGTGCAAGAAGGCTGGAGCAAATCCGGAGATGGTCGCACGTGTCATTACTCGACTCCTTGCAATGCTGACAAGCCACCAGATTACCACGGGTGAAATGGCAGGGTCATTCACGCATGACCCCTACAGCCATATCTTCAAAGGGTTCTGGGCGGGAGAAATCATGGATGCCCTTGGCACCCACGCAATCGGATAGCACTACCAATATGCCGCCCCAGCGGGGCTTGTGTCTTCATAACGTTCAGTGACCATCAACAGAGATCAAAGAGAAACACAAAAGCCTGGAGCAATATCCAGGCTTTTGTAAAATTAAATAAACAGATCCCTTCAAAGTGCGTCAATGATCGCATTCAGCGTTGCACTGGGACGCATAGCCTTCGTCGTCAATGCTTCATCAGGGTTATAATAACCACCCATGTCCACCGGTTTTCCCTGTGCGGCAATCAGCTCTTCATTGATTTTCGCCTCATTGTCACCAAGCAGCTGTGCAACGTTGGCAAAACGAGACTGCAACTCCTGATCATTGTTCTGGGCGGCAAGTGCCTGTGCCCAGTAGAGCGCAAGGTAGAAATGGCTTCCACGGTTGTCAATCTGCCCGACTTTGCGGGCCGGTGATTTGTCATTATCGAGGAATTTTCCAATAGCCTGATCGAGTGTTTCGGCAAGAACCGCAGCTTTGTCATTCTTGAACACACGGGAAAGATGGTCAAGCGAAGCGGCTATCGCTGAAAACTCTCCGAGAGAATCCCATCTCAGGTAGCCCTCTTTCTGGAACTGCTGAACATGTTTCGGAGCTGAACCACCTGCTCCGGTTTCAAACAGACCACCACCATTCATGAGCGGGACAACCGAAAGCATCTTGGCGCTGGTGCCAAGTTCAATAATCGGAAAAAGATCGGTGAGATAGTCGCGCAGCACGTTACCCGTGACGGAGATCGTATCCCTGCCTGCTCTGATTCTCTCCAGAGAGAAATTCATGGCCTCAACCGGGGTGAGAATACGGATATCCAAGCCCGTGGTATCATGCTCTTTCAGATACATGGTCACTTTTTTGATAATCTCTGCATCATGCGCTCTTTTGCTGTCAAGCCAGAAAATTGCCGGAGCACCGGTAATGCGTGCCCTATTGACGGCAAGTTTAACCCAGTCACGGACAGGAGCATCCTTTGCTTGGCACATTCTGAAAATATCACCGGTCTCTACCTGCTGTTCAAGCAATGTCTTGCCTTCGGTATCTACAACACGGATTGTTCCATTGGAAGGAGCTGTGAAGGTCTTGTTGTGTGAACCATACTCTTCAGCCTGTTGTGCCATAAGGCCGACGTTCGGGACACTTCCTATGGTCGCAGGATTGAAGGCACCATTTTTCTTGCAATCTTCGATGATCGCCTGGTACATGGAGGAATAACAACGGTCAGGAATCATGGCTTTTGTATCATGAAGCTTACCGTCCGGCCCCCACATTTTGCCTGAATCACGCACAACGACAGGCATGGACGCATCAACAATGATATCGTTCGGTACATGAAGGTTGGTGATACCCTTGTCGGAATCAACCATAGCCAATGCCGGACGATTTGCATAAACGGTTTTGATATCCGCATTAATTTCAGCTCTCTTTGCTTCCGGCAGATTCTGGATTTTTGCATAGAGGTCCCCCAGGCCGTTGTTCACATTCACACCAAGCTCTTTAATGATGGCGGCATGTTTATCGAACACCTCCTTGTAGAAAACGGTGACGGCATGGCCGAACATAATCGGATCGGAGACCTTCATCATGGTTGCCTTCAGGTGCAGCGACAACAACACTCCGGTTGCTTTTGCATCGTCAATCTGATCTTCATAAAACTTGCGGAGAGAACGCACATTCATAACTGATGTATCGATGATCTCGCCTACAAGTAACGGGGTTTTCTCTTTCAGTACCGTTGTCTTGCCTTCTCCGTCAACAAACTCAATTTTTACCGTAGTCGGCGAATCAAGAGTGACCGACTTTTCGCTGCCATAAAAATCACCGGAACTCATGGACGCAACATGTGATTGTGAGTCGCTGCTCCACGCGCCCATTTTGTGGGGGTTCTTCCGGGCAAACGCTTTTACAGAGAGCGGCGCCCGACGATCGGAGTTTCCCTCACGCAAGACAGGGTTTACAGCGCTTCCAAGCACCTTGGCAAACCGTATCTGAAGCTCTTTTTCCGCTTCATTGGCGGGTGCTTCGGGATAATCGGGAATGTTATAACCATGCTCTTGCAGCTCCTTAATAGCGGCTCTCAACTGAGGAATTGAGGCGCTGATATTCGGCAGTTTGATGATATTTGCTTCAGGTGTCAGTGCAAGTGCACCTAATTCAGCCAGAAAATCCGGTATTTTCTGGTTTTCCGTCAGATTTTCAGGGAAGTTTGCAAGAATTCTTCCCGCAAGAGAGATGTCTTTAGGCTCAAAATCAACCCCGCTACCCTTTGCAAACCCCTTAAGGACTGGAAGGAGAGAGTAAGTTGCGAGAGCAGGTGCCTCATCAATTTTGGTATAAATAATTTTTGCTGTTTCTGCCATCTCTATTTTCGTTTTATGTATTTTTTAAAATATATGAATAAAGACACTCCAAAAAGAGGCACCAGGGAAATCGCACAAGAGCAGGCAGAACCCGATCAAAGCAAAAACAAAATATAAAAATATGATAAGCCTGCGATGAACAAGCGCAAGGATTCCCAAAAAATCAGCCTCAGGTGATTTTGGCACCCGAGGCTGGTTCTGCATAGAGCTATTCAGCTTTATCTACTATAAAAACAGAGTGAGAGCAGGCTTCAGCGTTGCGCTCCCGGAAAAACACACTCAGGAAGGCATAAACTCATCAAGACCCACCCGTTCTGCAAGCTCACTGTCATTGAGCACCTCATGGGCAAGCTTGATCATGGGAATAGTAGCCCCCATTGAACTATAACCACCGTCATGGAAAAGGTTCTGCATGGTGACCTTGCGAGAGAGGTCACTGAGAATAGTCATGGTATATTCAGCACACTCTTCAGCCGAAGCATTTCCAAGAGGAGACATGAGATCGCTGTATTCAAACATTTTCTCAAACCCTGGAATGCCGCTTCCAGCCTTGGTATAGGTTGGGCTTTGTGAAATGGTATTGATACGGATAGCTTGCCTGGCAAGTCGAGGTCCATAACTGCGGACAATTGATTCAAGCAGTGACTTCGCATCTCCCATATCAGAATAGGTCCAATAATTTCTCTGCGAAGCGATATACGATAGAGCAAGAATGCTTCCCCCTGGATTTATCGCCTCATTCTTCAACGCATAAGAGACAAGTCTGTGGAGCGACAATGCTGAAACATCAAGAGTTTTTATAAACCATTCATAGTTGAGATCTTCATAAGGCAACTGCTTGCGAATATTCTGTGACATTCCGATGGAATGAACAATAAAATCAACTGACCCTATTTTTTCCTTCAGCTCTTTGAAACAATTATCGACATCCTCATTTTTGGATGCATCGCAAACAATCATCGGAGCGTTACCGCACAGTACCGAGAGTTCTTCGATATTACCGAAACGCAACGCGGCCGCAACATTTGAGATGGCAATCTCTGCGCCTTCCCTGTAAGCGTGAAGCGCAATCTGCCAGCCGATACTGCTTTCATCAAGCGGGCCGAACACGATTCCCTTTTTCCCTTTCAACAAACCATAGTGCGCTTTCTCGGACATGATATAAGCTGATTCTTTAACAAAGATTGGGGTAAATTCCCGTTAACTCGACACTTTAAACACTCAAGATACAAGATTCCCTTGAAAATTTAAACTCTTTCCCCTTAATTTTTCTTTTTGGGTACGTTATAGACGTCCCTTATATCTTCAACCTCCTCATTGAACGGAGCTTGTCAAGCATATTTTTATTCACACTCAACTCCAATTCCTCCTTTTCGACAGGAATCTCCCTGAACACGACCCGCAAAAGATTGTCCTCACAGATATACTTTTCCATTTCAAGACTGTACAAAGCTCTTGGAAGTGTTATGATCCTCTGGGCTCTGTCAACAGTAACAACAATATCAGTACCCATCCGGTCAACGATCACCTCTTCAGCATCCTGAAGAAAAGGGATCTTGATGCAAAGAACTTCACGATGGTCTTCCGATACCGCATTTTTCTTGCTTTCAATCCAGAAATTCTTTCCGGAATAAAAAATCTTGTCCGGTTCCTGCTCGCCAAAGACCAGCTTACTGATCTCATGGAGCGCATCGGTACCTATCGGCTCGGTTCGCTGCAATTGACAGCGAAAAACCGGGGTGGGATAAAAGGATTGATCGATCTCCAGCAAATATTTGCTGTGCAGGTCTGCCCAGAATTCAAAATACTCACCAACAGTTTTTGAGGTGGGAAGAATCTTGTTGATCACAATACCATCAACATTGATCCCGTAAAGATGCACAAAAGTGTAAGCTCGCTTTGTTTCAAGAATGGAAAGCTTCTCAGGGTTCAATACCAGTCGGAAAGTAACCTCGGGACTGAGAATGAACTTGTTGATATCTTCCATCTGTTTCAGAAGCACATTGATCTCGTTAAAGAACTCATCATCGGGAATAGATTTTCCATTCAACGGACGAGCCAGCGATGACATGCTCTTGTAGAGCTTGAAAAACTGCTTGCCCATATTGCCGCCGATAATGATTTCCGGATAGGCGAGCAGACGAAGCGTGTTGCCCGTAGGAGAGGTATCAAGCACAACTGCATCCCATTTACCTGACTGCGCCTCATCAAGAAGGCGGCTTAAGGCAAAAATTTCGTCAAGACCTGGCTGCGTGGTCAGCTCGGAAGCCATACCGCTTTCTATCCCTTTATTCTTATAAGAGGTAGAGACAAACTTCTGAAAGCCTGACATGTTCTTTTTCAGCTCGTAAATCGTGTCGACTTCCAAACCATACAAATTCCCTTCGATCTTCTGTGGATCGTTGCGGCTTATCCGGGTATTAAAAACATCGGAAAGGGAATGGGCCGGATCAGAGGACATGATCAGCACTTTCTTGTTCTGCCGTGCAAGAGCAACCGCCGTTGATGATGAAATGGTGGTTTTTCCTGTTCCCCCTTTTCCCGAATAAATGATAACTCTGGTTTGCGCCTGTCCTTCCGTTAAGTCCCTCGACAACATAAATAGATCCCCCTGTTAAAGCTCAATAATCCAAAAGGTGCCCCCTCTTCGGGAGGAAAAAAACATAATCTTTTAAGGTATCATTTTTCCCCTGCTTAGAGAAAAACAATCTTTTTCTGCAATGCCTGATCAAGTTGTTCCATATACTCCTCATGAGCAATTTCAACTGCACCCAGTTTCCTGAGATGGGGATTCATGATTTGCGCATCAAGGAGCAGATACCCTTTCTGCTTCAGATGGAACACCAAACGATCAAACGCTATACGGGATGCACAGGAACGACGAAAAAACATGGATTCACCAAAAAAAGCACCGCCCATAGCCATACCATACAAACCTCCAGCCAGCTCACCCTGATACCAGCTTTCAACACTATGGACAAGACCAAGCTGGTGAAGCTTGCTATATGCCTCGATAATCTCTCCGGAAATCCATGTTTCATGATCACTTTTTCTTGGAGCTGCACATCCTCTGATCACACCGTCAAAATCCTTGTCAAACGTCACTATAAACTCTTTTTTTCTGATCAGGCGCCGCACCTCGTGTGAAGGGCTGTAGCTCTCAAGAGGCACAACAGCCCTTTTGTACGGCTGACACCAGAAGATTTTTCCATCCAGAGGATCAGACATCGGGAAAAAGCCCTGACGGTAAGCCCTGAGCAATTCTTCAATACGGATCATATATCCCGAAGCACACTATACCTGTTAATGAAACTTCAGAAGAATGTCTTCAACTACTCTTTTCGGCACATGATGAATGCCGTTCGCATCCCTGAAGTAACGAACAGAATCATTATTTCCCATCTGGTCAATCACAACCGTTTCGACGGGTTTTCCGATTGCAATAACCATCAGAGGTGAAAATGAGTCAGGGATATTCAGTACTTCACGGATTTTTTTTCTTTGAAAAGCCCCGATAATACATCCGCCGAGACCCAGCGCAGTTGCGCCAAGAAGAATGGTCTGAGCAGCAATACCACTGTCACAGGCAAAATCTTTGGTTATTCCAAAATCACCAAGCATAACGATAAAAGCTGGCGGACGTTCTCCTTCAACCGGACCTGGCCAGTCAGCCAGATAACCTGCCCAGGAAAGACAGGGAAAAAGAGCAGCAACAGTTGCTGGCTCACAAACCGCAATATATTTCAGCGGCTGAAGATTTCTGGCAGACGGAACATAGCAGGCCAGCTCAACAAGCTCCCGGACTGTATCTTCGGTAACCGGATAGTTGCCGTCATATCTCCGGTAACTCCGGCAGGTCATGACGAGTTCTCTGAAATTCATTGCTGAAGTAAGGGTTAAGTTTTTTCCGCCCATGCCGCCTCGGTGTATTTCGGCAGCTCATCCCATTGACCGCTGCCTATCCATTCAGTAATGTAATTCACCGTTCTGGAATAACACAGCGGCTCGCGGCAGGGCTTCTGAAGCCAGTCAGCCAAAATGGATCCGTCAAGGCTGTTCATCGCCATACCATACCCAAGCTCCACCATGCCAAGTGCGTTCGATTGTTGCTCAATCTGGCCGTCAAGCGGTCTGAGCAACAGCTTCTTTCCAAGATGCAGTGCCTCACCAGGAAGCTCAAATCCCGCATTGCACACCACACCGTAGCTCTCCATAAGATCACTGAGAAATCCTTCACGGGAATAAGCCCTGAAATGCAGATGCCCCACATCACGATTGTCCTGCACCTTTCCATAAATAAAAAATTCATAGCCGTCAAACGGAGTAAAAAAGAGTACAATATCCTCTTCTTCCTCAAAAGGGAGATAAACAAGAACTTTTTCTTTGACCACCGTCACTGCTTTACGGGAATACAGTGTCTCAGGAATAACCGGAGGAAAGATTGGCTGATTAAAGTGGCTCCAGTGAAGCCCTGCATTATAGCGGGCAGGGGCAAAATTCAGCAGAGTGTATTTTTCAAAAAAATTTCCTTTGGCAAAGGGAATATCATATCTGAATGCATACTGATGTCCAAAACCTACAGAGGGTATATTTTTTAACCGTGCGGCGATCGAAGTAATTGGATCAAAATCAGTAATAATCAGCTCCGTACCTGTAGTATCAAGCATGATAACATCAGACATCAGGCGAACAAGGTCAAGCTGAAACAAGGTGTCGATATAGTTCAGCTTTCCCTTAGAGGTTGCCAGTGTCATGCCTTTCATTACCCGGTATGGCTCAAATATTTCTATCTCCTTCAGCTCCTCCTCTTTTCTTCCGCTGATGATAACCTCAACATCATGACCGACCTCTTTAAGCTTTCGAACAAGCTCGCGACTGCGGCTGATATGACCGTTTCCGGTACCTTGAACGCCGAACAGGATTTTCATACTACTGAATTTTCAGATTGGCATACTGCACCATCAGCGTCTTCTCCCCTGCATTTCGAAACGTTATACGGACTTTCTGCTTGGCCCCGCTTCCCTGAACATCAAGCACTACTCCGGGGCCGAAAAGAGCATGATGAACCATCACCCCTTCACGAAGCGCAGGGCGCGAAGGCTTTGGCTGACTTCCTGGAGCTGTTCCTCCAGCAACAGGGGCAGTTGTTCTCTGCTGATACCCTCTTGACATTGATGACAAACCGGAAACAGGTTTCTCTTTTGCAATTCGGTCGGAAAGTAAAACTCCCCCCTCTGTCTGCACTATTGAAGAGTCGATTTCGCTGATAAACATTGAGGGAAGAGACTGATGCAACTGACCATACTGATAGCGGCTCTGCGCCCAGGAAAGAAAGATCTTCTCCTGCGCCCTGGTCATTGCCACATAAAAAAGCCTGCGTTCCTCCTCAAGCTCTTCGGGCTCATAACAGTGCAGGGGAAAGAGTCTCTCTTCAAGACCGGTGATAAAGACCACAGGAAACTCAAGGCCTTTGGCCGCATGCACGGTCATGAGTGAGACATAATTATCAGAATCCTGTGTCTCTTCATAGTCAGAAGCAAGAGAGATATTTTCAAGAAAATCACCAAGCAAACCAGCATCAGGGTTGTGGTCAGAAAAATCCCTTGCCATCGAGAGCAGCTCCTGAAGGTTTTCATGACGCGCCAGCGATTCAGGAGTATTTTCTGCCTGCAAGAGCAGCGGAATGGAGGTCAGATTGAACAACTCCGTCAGAACTTCGTACACCGTACCGTTGACGGCCAGCCCCTTGAGCGTCTCAATGACGCTGCAGAATGAGGTGAGAGCATTGACCAAACGTGCCTGGAAGCCTCCCTCATCAGCCCGTCTGATAGCATCGTAAAGGCTTATCTCACGATCTTCAGCAAACTCCCGAAGCTTGCTGATACTGACATCACCGATTTTTCGGGGTGGAAAATTGATAATTCTGAAGAGCGACTCGCTGTCTCGCTCGTTGAGAATAAAACGGAGATAGGCAACAGCATCCTTGATCTCCTTGCGCTTGTAAAACGAAACACTTCCGAACAATCGATAGGGAATTTTGTTCTGGCGCATGATATCTTCAATCACTCTCGACTGGGCATTGGTGCGGTAAAAAACAGCGAAGCTTCTGTACTCATAGCCTTGCTTCTTGCGAAGGGTCCGTATCTGCTCTCCAACCCTTTCAGCTTCATTCCGCTCATTATATGCCTCGATAAGCGTCAGAGGCTCCCCTTCGTCCCGATGAGAAACCAGCTCTTTTTTTATTTGCCGAAGATTGCGGCCAATGACGCTGTTTGCAGCCTTGAGAATATTACCCGTACTCCGATAGTTCTCTACAAGCTTGAACGTCAAGGCCTCATTATAGTCATCCTGAAAATTCAGAATATTAGAGATATCAGCGCCGCGCCACGAATAGATTGATTGTGCATCATCGCCAACAACAAAAATGTTGCGATGCCCGGCGCCAAGCATTTTAGCGACCAGATACTGAGCCCGGTTGGTATCCTGATACTCGTCGATCATGATGTAACGAAACGATTCCTGCAACTCTCTGAGCACTTCAGGGTGCGCATTGAAAAGCTCAAGCGGCTTGATAAGCAGATCATCGAAATCAAGGGCGTTGTTCTCCTTCAGCTTTCTGGTATACAACTCATAGACCTGTGATGCCTTCTGCTGATTATAATCGCTGGCATTTCGATGAAACTCGGCAGGAAGAATAAAGCTGTTTTTTGCCCTGCTGATCATTCCCTGCACCGTATTAACCGGCACCGAATCAACAGAGATATTGAGTTCCGCCATCGATTGCCGGATCAGGCTTTTACTGTCATCTGAATCAAAAATTGAAAAATTTGAATTGTAACCGATCAGGCCGATAGAGTTGCGGAGAAGTCGGGCAAAAATAGAATGAAATGTCCCTATCCACAGACCTCGAGAACTGCCCTGATGAAGCAGCGTGTCAACGCGATGGCGCATCTCACCAGCAGCCTTGTTGGTAAAGGTGAGCGCAAGAATATTCCGGGGAGAAACTCCCTCATTATTGATAAGATATGCAATACGATAGGTTATAACCCTTGTCTTGCCGGAACCTGCGCCCGCAAGCACCATAACAGGACCGGATGTGGCGACTACAGCACTACGCTGAACATCATTGAGATCGTTTAAAAAATCGGTCAATACTCCCTGGCACCTGTTTACTGTTGGAACGCATCCCTGCTCTTTCGTCTCAATCAGGTTGCGCAAAAAACTTCTGTTGAATTTCGTATAACTTTACCCTTTTTACAAATTACAGGAAAACAAATCATCTGCCAGTAAGTCTTCAAGTTAATTAATGACCGACATGCTCATTTTTGACTCCCGGAGTTATTATATTTAACCATTAATATTTCCCGCAAATACACAAAAAAAGAATCATAATCCCATGTTTCCTCTTGTTTACGAAATCAATACCAGCATCTGGCTACAAAAACTGAGTATAGAGCATAACCGTGCCGTAACCCTTGGCAACATTCCTGATGAAGAGTTTGCCTTCTTTTCAAGCTGCGGTTTTGATATTGTATGGCTAATGGGGGTATGGAAACCAAGTCAGTACAGTAAGGCAATTGCAACTTCACACAGGGGGCTTCGGGAAGCCTTCCTGAGACACGTAACAACAGTTACACCAGAGGATATAGCATCATCACCCTATTCCATCCCTTCCTATACCGTCAATGAAACTCTTGGAGGGGAGACAGAGCTGCTTACCTTTCGTGAAAAACTTCATGCATGCGGCATTAAACTCATGCTCGACTTTGTTCCAAACCATCTTGCTCTCGACAACGCATTCCTGCCCGAGCACCCGGAATATTTTATCCCGATGTGCCGGGAAGAACAGTGCCAAGATCCCGGAGCTGGATTTGAATATATGAAAGGAACATATCTGGCTTATGGCAAAGACCCTTACTTTGAACCATGGACAGATACGTTGCAACTTAACTACGCCCGGAAGGAAACACACAAGATGATGATAGAGAACCTGTTTAAAATAAGTTCTCTCTGTGATGCTGTCAGGTGCGATGTAGCCATGCTGGTTCTGAAAAGCGTTTTCAACACCACCTGGAGCACCCTTGCGGGTGCCATGGAGGAGGAGTTCTGGTGTAATGCAATTACCTCAGTCAAACTCCGTCATCCCAACTTCCTTTTTCTGGCTGAATCTTATTGGAACAAAGAGTGGGAGCTTCAGCAACAGGGGTTTGACTATACCTACGACAAACCATTTTATGACTATCTCAGCAATGCTCCCGGCAACCTTGAAAAACTGTCAGGACACCTGCTTGGCAATTGGGAGTACCAGAAACATCTCTGCCGGTTTCTTGAAAACCATGATGAGCCAAGAGCTGCTGAAAAAATCGGTCTGAACAACAAGGCTGCTGCGCTGGTGCTGCTTACATCTCCAGGGATGCATCTTATCCATCAGGATCAAATGGATGGCTTCAGAAAACAAATTCCGATTCAACTTCTCCGGCAGGCAAATGAAGCCAGCGATGAGAACCTGGCTGAGTTCTACAAAAAACTTTTTTTACTTCAAGAGCGGGACGTGTTTCAGGAAGGACGGATCGAATGGCTCAACCTGAATGCGCCATACAAGTCGCATTGTCTGGCATTTCACCGTTTTACAGCAAAGGAGAGCGCTTATGTTCTGGCTAATTTCAGCGGAAACGGCATCCCTTTGGAATTCAGTCACCCTTCCCTTGAAACTGGCGCCCTCAAAAAACTCACCGTACTCAGCACACAAAACAAAAACAAAACGAGCGTTCATTATGTTGAAAAGGTAATGAAAATAAATCTTGCTCCTCATGAAGCAATAGTTATAAACTGCCTGACGACAGCAGCCGCGTACCAAAATGAGTAAAGGAAAATGTTATTCCGGTTCTATCCTGTTTAAAAGCAATATTGACATTTCATAGTATGCAAATCATGACGCACACCGTCACGGTACGAACCGCAAAACCTGTTGAAATTATTGACATTACTGCGGACATAAGGGCTGCCCTCTCTTCAACCGGCCTGAAACGAGGGCAGATCACCGTGATAAGCCGTCACACAACCGCCTTTATCAATATCAATGAAAAAGAGGAGCGTCTTCTTGACGATATGGAGACTTTTCTCAAGCGACTTGTTCCCAAAGATGGCAACTACCAGCATAATCTCAATCCTGTTGATGGCCGGCACAATGCACACTCCCACCTGCTCGGGCTTTTTATGAACAGTTCCGAAACGATTCCTTTTTCGGAAGGGAAAATGCTGCTGGGGCAGTGGCAGTCAGTTTTTTTTGTGGAACTTGACGGACCACGTGACGAAAGGAGTATCATCCTTCATATTTCAGGAATAGAGACAGCGGTTGAGGCAAGGAACCAGTAAGGCTCAAACATGGTTTACGTTATAGTAGAAAGTAACCTGTAGCCATGGAAGTATTATGCCCGATTCGATTTCGATTCCTGTAACACAGCACTCTTCACTCACTCTTTCGGCAATCCATTCACCAGATGATCTCAAAAAGCTCACTCTTGCTGAGCTTCAGAGAGTGGCGGATGAATGCCGTACTGAAGTCATTGATCTTGTTTCGGTCAACCTGATTTCCCGCAAAAAATGTAGCCATGACCGCTACAATTCAATAAAATAATGAGGGTTATGTAAAAATAGCCCTTGTTTTTTGCCTCAAACATAGTTACATTAATAACTATACATAAAGGAGGCAACTATGGCTTT
>CAISRC010000095.1 GCA_903887845.1 uncultured Chlorobiaceae bacterium | reverse complement strand
TGTTGTCCCTGACATGCTGAACAGGTAATCGGCTATAGATTCAGCCTGATCCTGTGTAAAGAAAAACTTGGGCATCCGGGCTGTCGAAAAATACAACTTGGGATCAAGCAGCCATTTGACCGCCCATGAATAGTTGACTTTACTTCCGACCTCGGTCAAAACCGGACCGACATCTCCTACAGTTTCATAACCAGGAATCTTGTGGCAACTGTAGCAACCGTACTTTTTAATAAGTTCAGTACTGTTGACAATCTCCTCGGCACCGCGAAGACCCTTGATATCACCATGGCAATTCAGGCAGGAAGTCTGAGTCATGTCTCCTGAAAGCAGGGGCTCATCCCAATGCTTCACGGTACCATGCGCCTTTTCGACAGATGTGGTAGCGCGACCCTGTCCACGATGACAGAAGGTACATCCGAACTTGGCCGGATCATGATGATCAAGATAGATAAAGCTTGCCGGATGCCGGGCAAACGGCTGGAGACCTGATACCGGTCTTTTACCGTCGATACCGATATGGCAGGTCTGGCAACGATCAGCTTTATCAATATCCTTGATGTGGATCTGCTTGATCTCCACCGGAACCTTGTTATTGTTTGCAATCTTCTCTTTCAAATCTTCAAGGCCGCCCTGCATGCGCTCAATTTCAGCCGCAATCCGTTCCTTCCCGGCTGTAAACTCGGAGAGAGAACTCTTCAGCCAATCCTCTTTCTTCTGCAACGCGGCTCCACGCAGAGCTATAGCATCGATCTGACGCTGAAGCTCATCCATCTTGGCCTTGTATTCCGGCTTCTGCGTCTTGGTAAAGTAGTACTCAGACTCAAGAAACAGTCCGCGTGCATTCTGCAGTTCTTTCTGGTTGAGCGCCAATTGTTCATGAAGAGCATCGTACTGCGCAGTCAACTGTTTGTACTTTTCCTGGGTAGCCTTGCTCTGAAAAGCGGCCTCGGCCTTTGCAAGCTGAGCTTCCAGATCGGCAAGCCTTGCATGCCCTCCGGATCTCTGGAATTCAACCACAGCCTTACGATAATCCTTCTCAAGCTGCTCATGCTTCAGTGTCTTGAACTCTTCCTGGTATTTTTTCCATGGTCTCAGGCCAAACTCGTCATCCCATACCACCCACAGAGAGAGCGCAAGAAGGACTACACTGAAAAACACAAAGAGATAGACTCTGTAGGATGAATTATTTTTATTCTCATTCGCCATTTTCAACAGTTTTTTTTGGGCTTTTAGAATGACCTGTTACCGTGTACCTGAATGCAATGAGCCGCGATCAAAAGTTAATCCCAATGTGAAAGGGACCTATATACTCTAATATCCAGACATACTTTATGAGAAACACCAACCTGAGAACCATCTTGATCGGTATGGACATCATGGTGATAAACAAAAACATGATGGTGATATACCGAACCATGCCCAGTTTTGACAGAAGCTCTGGATTATTCTTCTTCCAGTAAAAATATGGTGCAACCATCCCTATGGCCATATAAGAGAAGACAATAAAGCCACCAATAACTTCGCCAAGCCAAGAACGCGAATCGACACCTATGACAGAAGTCAAATCTTTGGTCGGCTCAAAAACAACCCGCGCGTGATCCCACTCCTGCCAGGGCCAATACCACAACCATCCCGGTCCACGGAAAAAGACACCAATAACAATGAGAAGCAGCCAAAGCACAAAAAAACCGAAGGAGAAGATCATGATGGCATACTTTCTCTCTGAAAAAGTATAATAGCCGTTCCCTTTCGGATTAATATCGATATAGGGAATGGCAAGAAGGCCGACCACAATAAGCGATGGCAGCACAACACCGGCAAGCCATGGATCAAAGTAAACCAGCAGTTCCTGAAGACCCAGAAAATACCAGGGCGCCTTGGCCGGGTTTGGTGTTATGGTCGGGTTTGCGATCTCCTCAAGGGGAGCATCAACCGCTATCGACCATACGGTAAGGCCGACCATAACAACAACCGCAATGATAAGCTCAATACGCACAAGAGGTTTGAACGTATCAACAAAACTGTCGTTTTCACCTTCAACGGGAAGCCCCGCAGCAAGAAGCCTGTCGTTCTGAAAGGCTTGCTGAAAAGCCCATACCATGAAAAAGGTCACCATGAAGATCATAATCACAATGGCGATATTATCAGGCTGGGTAATGATTTCAATAAATGGATTCATATTCGACTCTGCCCGGTCTGTTATTTTTGAGGTTTTGAAATTCCGCCGTCTTTTCTGACTCGCCAGAAATGAACAAACATCAAGATGATCGAAATAAGAGGAATTGCGACGCAATGCCAGATGTAAGACCTGAGCAGCGCATTTCCACCAACCTGAGCACCGCCAAGAAGTGCAAAACGGATATCATTATAAGGGGTTATGTGAAGATATTCACTGAATGGCCCCTGATAGCCAAGTAACGGAGTGGCTGCACCCATATTGGTTCCAACTGTAATCGCCCAGAAGCCAAGCTGATCCCATGGAGTAAGATAACCGGTAAAACTCAACAGAAAGGTGAGCACAAGCAGAAAAACACCAATACCCCAGTTGAACTGACGCGGCGCTTTATAGGAGCCTGTCATGAAAACACGAAACATGTGGATCATCACCACAATAACCATGAAGTGTGCACCCCAACGATGAAGATTACGGAGAATAACACCAAAAGGTACCTGAAACTCAAGATCCTTGATGTCCGTGTAAGCCTGATCAATGGTTGGATGGTAATAAAACATCAGCACGACACCAGTAATAACAAGAAGAATAAAGGCAAAAAAGGTGATGCCTCCCATTCCCCAGGTAAAACGGAGCTTGACCGCGCTTTCACGAACCTGCACCGGATGCAGATGAAGAAAGACATTGCCGAAAACCGCCTGGGCCTTGTCTCTTACCGTATTGCGATAATCCCTTCTGAATATGGATTTCCATATCAGATTTTTTTTGACCTTGTCGGTTATCTCTGGAAGGCTTTTCATAGTCCCGTCACGTTTTATTGTCAAAACAGTTTAATGATATCCGCGCAGCTTCTTTAACTGCCTCTCATATTCAACCTCATCCTTGCGTGAACCATCCGGGTTGATCATTTCGACACCAGTCCACGGGCAGTCTATGGCACAGATATTACAACCTGTACAATTCTCATCCACTTTGGCGATGCCGGTAAAGTTCAATTCCGACTCGACTATGGTTATACAATTGATTGGACAGGTCTTGACACAAATCCCGCACCCCGTACAAAGTTCAGTTATAATTCTCGCAGCAGCCCTTTTGGGCTTTGCTGCCACACTCCTGAGATGAGATGGCTCAGCAGTCATAATTATTTCATCGGAGCTCATAGTTCATAATGGTTTCAATTATCGGATACGAGTCATACTCTCAATAAACTCTGAGGATAGACCTCATTTGATTCCTTGCCTGGAATACCTGGAAACTTTATAGTCTTGTCTACCAGAAGCTGACCATCTTCAGCAAGACTGATTTTAAAACGATCCATCGGCCGTGGTGCCGGGCCTTCAAAATTAAGACCTGTTATATAGTAGCCGCTGCCATGGCAGGGGCACTTAAACTTTTTCTGGGACTCCATCCAGCTCGGCGTACAGCCAAGGTGCGTACATTTCGTCTCCATCGCAAAAAAGGCGCCATCCTGCAGTCTGATAATCCACGTGCGGTACTCCCGTTGATACTGGGAACTCACCGTCCCAAGCGGATAGTCAGACGGTAACCCGACCTTGAACTGCGACGGCGGTTCAAAGAGTACCCTTGGATAAAAGAACCGCAAAAAGGCCGCCGAATTTATGGCAAGGAATCCGGCAAGACTTCCCCAACCCACACGCATCAAAAATTTCCGCCTGTCGCTGGATTTCGCCTGTCCACCGTCAGCACTCACCCGGTTACTACGTTCTTTATTTTGCCCTGTTACGAGCTCTCTGTCATCCTGCATGGCAGCTTGAATTTTGCTTTCAATGAGTAGTCTTTTACCAAAAATAAATCTGTTCTTTTAACGCCGCAATGTCACTATTGACAGCAATAAAAAAGTGTGCTATGTAAAACATCTTTTAAACATTTCACCTCTTGAATGCAAAGACGTTTCACACACAGCCGCAATTAAGATGAACGTAGACGGCATGTGCAAGAGAAAGGCGTGCTATCAAAACACGCCTTTCCAAACACGGGATGAAAACATCCCTGATTACCTGTAATTAAAAACAGAATGCCGTCGTCAACGTAAAGGTATTTACGTTGTTCCGAAGGTCTGCAACAGTTGTATTTGTATCATGTGTAAAACGCTTGTAGGCGGCGGCAACAGAGACATTAGCCCGAGGCCACGCTGTCACTGTCGTCGTGACGGTGGGGTTGGTTTTATCGTCACCTGCTGCTGTTGTTACGTCACCAAGATTCCGGTAAGCAACTTTGCCCTGAAGCCAGGGATAGAAAAAGTACCCTGCATCAACACCGTAGTTATTGAATTTTGTATCGCTGTCACGGCTGTAGGCGGCTCCTCCAAAAAAACTGCCATAGCTACCGGTGATATCGACTCCATAAACAGTTTTATTATTGGCAAAAGTGTTGGTAAAAATGCCTGGTTTGGCATTGACAATACTTGCACCAAGCTCTACACTATTATCGAGTCCGACATATTCATTGCCATAGGTTCCACCGGCACCACTCAGCACACCTGCACCGCCAATTTTGTACTCAGTACGAAGATACCTGATGTCATCCAAATGAGTTTTGGTAGAACCGGGAGTAGTAACGGTGAGTTGGGCTGCGGTTGCTCCATTGCCCACAGTTCCGGCATATATATTAACACCACCGCTCTTCTCACCTGCAGCATAGCTGAATTCAACACCGGTTCCGGTAGTTGAAGGATAGACTCCTGTAAACGTAGCGATATCCTCTCCGCTCGACCAGAAACTGAAGTTGTTACCTACGCCCAGCATAACTCCCGGCGAAAAAGACCATGTTGCTCTAAATTGAGATGTTATGTTTGTCCCGGATGCGGCAAAACCCTGCAATGCACCGAAAAATCCGATGTTGTCACCGATGGTACCACCATAAAGGATACGGGCATCGAAGGGACCTCCCCAGTTGAGAGTTTGTTGAGCCATTTGATCCCCAACTTTCACTGCCTTTGTCGAACCAGAGGCTGGAACTGCTTTTGTCGCTGTAGCCTCCTGAGAATAATTGACCAACGGCCCGGTAACAAAGAAAGCAACCGGAGCAAAGCCTGGGAGATCGGAGGGCCAAGGAGATTCAGGGAAGGTTTTTTTCCAGCCATCAGCTCCAAGCTTTACCTGCTCCTGCTTCGCATGATCTGCGTCTTCTCCACCCGGCCAGCGATAGCCATTTGCCTTGAACGCTTCACCAAATGAGTTTCTTGTAGCAAAACCTGCGTGACAGGTATAGCAGGAAGTTCCGTACTTTCGCGCAAAAGCGGATATGGCTAAACTGTCCTTACTACAGAATAAAGCCGGAACCATAACGATTGATGCAATAGATGCAAAAGTCAACTTTCTCATAAGCTACTCCGTTATTTGATGATAAGGTGAATAATATTAACTCTGCGAAAAACAATAATCAGGAGAAGGAATCAAGGCATCTCGCCAAAATGACAACCTGTTTCAACGCATCAAATCCTTGATGAACCAAAGACCAGTATGCAGAAATCCTTACAGAAATAACGTATCGATTCTTGAGTCAACGAAAAGGGAGAGGATGTAATGGAATGACTATACCTTTCAAGTACTATAAAAGGAGCTAACCCCCGAAACTATCCAACCCTAAAAAAGGCCGATTTTCAAAAAAATTTTCTAAAGTATAGAAATAAACCGGTATTGACTTTTGCAGATAAGGGTAGAGTATAAACCCTTGAATTATCAAAAATATAACAATTGCTAACTCTTTTTCAAAAATACAGACACCAAGCACAGTGGAGCTATAAAGAAAAAATCATCTTGAGCTGGTAATCTTAAACTGGTGATTTTAACCAGTTTTTAAGAATCAGTAGATATATAGGAAAAAATATACAAAGAGTCAAGAATTTTATCCAGCAGAAAGCAATATTTATTTTTTTGTTCCCGTATAGTTTGAAAACATATCGCCATAGAGCCTCACCCTCCAGGATGACAAGAGAAAATATTTACGATTGTTTGTTAAACAAAAGACACTCCTTTATATTTTGCTTCAGCACAGCAGAACATTCATTTTTATTATAAAATTAAAATATAGGCACTTATGGCTATCGTAAGCCTGTTGTTAACATCATTTTTCTTCCTGGTCTCGATAAAAACGTGATGTGCAGATCAACGAATTGCCTTTATTTCCTGTATAATAATAACATCGCCAAATGCCCGGGTCTCAGGATTCTTTTTTCAGGTAACGAAACATAGCGTGTATGCACCGCAGAAGTTTTATTAATTATTAAGTTCAGGTAGTCTATTATGGTAGTTGTCCGGCGTCGCTGGTTTCAGGCTCCCTGGGAGTTCAGGGAATCTTCTCTTTTTACGGCAGTTGCACTGTGTTTGGGTTTTGTCATTGAATATGCCACATCAGGAAGCGGCATCGCTCTGCCCCGCCTGCCGGTTAATGCCATAGCGCTTTCTGTTTTTGCGGTTCTGATACTGAGTATAGGTTTGGGTTTCAGGAACACTCCGGCAGTCAAATGGTTCGGCGGGATTCCTCTCGGGCTTTGCCTTATTGTTGGTATTGCCGTTCTCTCGCTGCTCGGCGGTATTCTGCCACAGGAAGCTGTTCCGTCAGGCTCACTGCCTGCCAGACTCGGGATACACAAGATTTTTTCGGGCTGGCCTTTTGCCCTTGTTGTTCTCCTTTTTCTTGCCAACCTCGGCCTGTCACTTTCAGGTAAGCTCATCCCTTTTAAAGTGCAGAATATTCAGTTTATCCTTTTTCACGCCGGATTCTGGATAGCACTGTCATGCGGAATTTTTGGCAGTTCCGATCTTCAACGACTTGTGGTGCCGATTGAAGAGGGCAAAGCCGGCAACCTTGGCTATACGATGGAGAGTGATACTCCCCAGCCACTCCCTTTTTCTGTTTTTCTGCATGACTTTTCCCTTGAGGAGTATCCGCCACAGCTTCTGCTCTATGATCCGCATAGCGACAAGCTGCTTATGGATAAATCAAAGGCTACCCTTGAAGTCAGAAAAGGCACAACGGCATCATGGAATGGAATTGAGGTTCTTGTGCTCGACTATATGCCCTCTGCGCTTCCCGGAGAGGGGGGCATTCCGCAACCAGCAGATCGCTCGACAGGCATTCCTTTCGCAAAAGTGAAAATCACCACAGGAGCAACACAGCGCGAGGCATGGATCAGCACAGGAAGTCCCTCGTTGAGGCCAGATGCGGCACAACTGGGCAACCTCTACCTCATTATGGTGCCTGGCACTCCAAAATCATTCCGTTCGGCGGTAACGGTTCAGGATACCGAGGGCAATGCCGTCATGGCAAATCTTGAGGTCAACAAGCCTGTAAACTTTAAAGACTGGAAGCTTTACCAGATGGGTTACGATGAAAAAGCCGGGCGCTGGTCGAAGCTCAGCCTTATTGAAGTTATCCGTGACCCCTGGCTGCCTGCTGTTTATCTTGGTTTTTTTATGATTATGGCAGGAAATATTCTGTTTTTCTGGACTGGCATTAAACGAAAAGAGGTGGCAGCATGATCGTTGATTTCAACACAGCCGCAATAGTGGCCATTGCCTGCTGGGCTACAGGCATGCTCCTTGGCCTTTTGGCAATCCGTACACCTGCTCTGAAGCTGCCGGGGATGGTACTCTCTCTTGCCGGTTCAGTAGTCATGGCGGCCTTTATTGCTTTCTACTGGGCGCTCCTCGATCGGCCTCCGCTCAGAACACTTGGCGAAACACGACTCTGGTATGCGGCGCTTATTCCGCTTGTGGGATTTCTCGTTGAGTACCGTTGGAAAATCGGGTGGCTGAAATACTATTGCATGGCGCTTGCAGGATTTTTTCTCGGCATCAACATGCTCCATCCTGAAGTCTTCGACAAAACCCTCATGCCTGCCCTGCAGAGTCCATGGTTTATTCCGCATGTGGTTGTCTATCTGGTCGGCTATGTGCTGCTTGCCGCATCTTCTGTTACGGCATTGCACAACGTCTACCTGCAGTTACGCTCCAAAGGAAATGTGTCCGGCGAATCGGTCTCGCACTATCTTGCCTTGCTTGGTTTTGTGCTGCTCTCTTTCGGTCTGATCTTCGGGGCGCTGTGGGCAAAGGAGGCCTGGGGACATTACTGGACCTGGGATCCAAAAGAGACCTGGGCATTTCTCTCCTGGCTGGCCTACCTCGGCTATCTTCATGCCTACCGCTACAAGATTGACCAGAGTAAACTTCAGTGGTATCTGGCTCTTGCCTTTGTTGTGCTTCTGGTCTGCTGGTTTGGTGTCAACTATCTCCCCTCGGCGCAGAACAGCGTCCACACCTACACACAAAGCTGAAGTCTTTTCCCTGCATGGCTCCCGGGATGGGGGCTGTGCAGGGAAAGGGGGCATTCACTTTCCGATGCAGAAACGCTCAAAGATGATATTTAAAATCTCCTCGTTCACCACTTTCCCGGTAATTTCCCCTATATATTCAAGCGCCGAACGAAGTTCAAACGCGACAAGCTCGGTACCGGAGCCTGTGTCGATCAGCACTTGTGCATTATCGATGGCATCAGAGGCATTACGAAGCGCTTCATAATGGCGCAGGCTGGTAACAAGCACACTTGCTTCGTGCTGCTTGTCAAGACCTTCCGCCATGCTGCTCATGAGGCGTTTGAGCGCATCAAGCCCTTCACCCCTGAATGCGGAGAGCCCACAAACCTCGCAGCCGGTCGCGGCCCGAAGCTTTTGCTGACGCTCAGTGCTCTCTGAAGTAAGGTCGGTTTTATTGGCAGCCACAATCATTCTGGCTGCTGGATACTGCTCAAGAAATTCTCGAATCCGGGAAACCTCATCAAGGTAATCATCAAGACTGATGTCGAGGAGATAGACAATAAGATCAGCTTCAGAAATTTTTTTGTAACTCCGCCGGATGCCTTCATGTTCAATCTCTTCGCCACCTTCACGCAAACCTGCCGTATCGGTGAGTCTGAACATTGTTTTTTCATGCAAAAAGCACTCCTCGATATAGTCGCGTGTCGTGCCCGGCTTATGGCTTACAATCGAGCGCTCTTCACCGAGCAATACATTCAGCAGGGTTGACTTTCCGGCATTCGGCCTCCCTGCAATCACCGTCGCAACCCCCTCCTTCAACAGCCTGCCGTGCTGATAGGAGTCGATAAGGCGGGAAAGCTCACCTTGCAGAAGGCGAAATTCTTCCTGAAGCTGGCTGCGGCTCTGGAACTCAACCTCCTCCTCACTGAAATCAAGTTCAAGCTCCAGAAGGGCGCATGAACCGAGGAGCCGCTCCCGCATGGCATTGAGACTCAGGGAAAGCGTCCCCTGCATCTGGGTCACCGCAGTGCGAAACGCCGATTCCGATCGGGCATGGATCATCTCGCCAATCGCCTCAGCCTGTAAAAGATCGATGCGCCCGTTAAGAAATGCCCGACGGGTAAACTCTCCGGGCTCGGCCAGTCGGCACCCCTCGTCAAGCAGCACTTTCAGAATGTGTTTCACAACAACCGGGCCGCCGTGACAACTGAACTCAACCATATCCTCCATGGTAAAGGAGTTCGGCGAGCGGAACACAAGAGCAACCACCTCGTCAATCAGCCCTTCGCTGTCATGAATGGTGCCGAAATGAGCCTTGTAGCCCTTCGACTGCTCAAACCGGAACTTCGGGTTGTTTTTCTTGCGAAACACTTTCCGTGCAATATCAAAAACCCCTTTGCCGCTGATACGGACCACAGCAAGCGCAGCAACACCAACTGGAGTGGCAATCGCGGCAATTGGATATCCCTGTTCTGGCTGGATGATGGACGTCGTCATGACTCTCGAAGATCGAAATGGTATGGATCGGTGTGCTGAACCCTGTGAGCAAGTATAAGAAATACCCGCAAGAAAGAGTAACTTCATCACTCAGTTGAGGAGCGAACGCCAAACACCATTGATTATGCCAGAGAACATTCCCGTTGAGCAGTTAAAAGCAGATATAGTCGCAAAGAGAGAGAGAAGCCTTCCCGAACAGTTTGAACGGGTACTGAGCCTTGTTAACGTGTTGCGGCAGGAGTGCCCGTGGGATCGGAAACAGACGCCGGAGTCTCTTGCTCATCTGCTGCTCGAAGAGAGCTATGAACTGATCCATGCCATAGACCAGCAGGACGAGATAGAACTTAAAAAAGAGTGCGGTGATCTCTTTCTGCATCTCTGCTTTCAGGTTCTTTTGGGCGAAGAGCGAGGAACATTCTCTTTTGCCGATGTATTCGAAGCGCTTTGCCATAAGCTCATCAGCCGCCATCCACACGTCTTCGGCGACACTTTTGCTGAAACCGAACAGGATGTGCTGAAAAACTGGGAAACGCTCAAGCGAAAAGAAGGGAAAAAAAGCATGCTTGACGGTGTGCCGAACGCCATGTCGGAACTCCTGCGCGCCTACCGGGTACAGAAAAAGGTTTCCGGCGTCGGCTTCGACTGGCCGAGTGATGAGGGAGTGCTCGACAAGCTTGTCGAAGAGGTCAAAGAGCTGAAAAACGCGGCGAGCAAGGAAGAGCAGGAGAATGAGTTCGGCGATCTGCTCTTTACCCTTGTCAACTACAGCCGCTTCCTCGGCGCCAATCCTGAGGACTCACTCCGCAAAGCAACCAACAAGTTTATGGGACGCTTCCGCAAGATTGAAGAAAAAGTTGAGGCATCAGGCCGTCAGTGGCAGGAGTACAGCCCGGAAGAGCTCGATGTGCTGTGGAGATTGGCAAAGGAGAAATAGACGACATTGAAAGCAACGGGCCTGCCAACTTCGACAGACCCGCGCGTTCGAACGAGAAATTACGATTCCAGAATCTTCAAAATTCCCCTTAGCGGTATAGATGCCCATTCAGGCCTGTTGTTCAGCTCGTAATTCAGCTCATAGATTGCCTTGTTCATCAGGTAGCCACGCAGCAGATGTTCACGTTGACTCGGATCTGCAGGAACAATATCACTACCCCTTGTCTTTTCAAAATAGCTGTCAATAAAGTGCTGGCCAACATAGAAACTCCAGCGATCGGCCCAGGGTTCGAGGCCAAGCCTCTCTTCAGGACGAATAATGGAGTGGCTCTGCAGCACATTATAAGCCGCATAGTCAAAGGAGCGGAGCATTCCTGAAATATCACGGAAAACCGACCGTTTTATCTTGCGCTCGGAAAGCGGACGTGATGGTTCTCCCTCAAAATCGATAATCACAAAGTCTTTGCCGGTAAACAGCACCTGACCCAAATGATAATCACCATGAATCCTGATTTTCAGGGCATCAATTTTTTCAAGTCTTACAGGGTCAAACTGCTGCAGAATCTGCTTCTGTTTCTGAACAAAAAGAGTGGCAAGCTCCTGCTGCTCGGCTGGCAGTGTGGGCATAAGTTCACGTATCAGAATAACCGCGCGTTTCACCTGCTCACACATCGCCTGATAGATGGACCGCTGATAAAGCGTGGTAAAGGCTTCAGGAGCAAATGCCGGATCACTGTCGAGCGAGGCCAGAGAGAGATGCATCTCGGCAGTCCTTTCTGCCAGCTTTTCAATAATACTGAGGTATACGCCGCCAATAAGCTCATGCATAATCTCAGGAAGCTGCACAGGATCGCCACTCAATGCCGAAAGTGCCGGAAGCGCAATGCCCGCCTTGATTTTTACCCGGAGGTCGTCATAATATCGCTGCACATGTCCAAGAGTAAGCTGCCAGGCATCGCCTTGGTTCTGCACATAATTCTGTAAAATACCGAGCGAATAACGTCTGGTACGGCTCTGATCGTAGTTCAGCGATCCAAGGTAGGCGGGAAGGTTGGTAAAGGTCGTCTGATCGCTCAGCGCACTGCACATTTCCACTTCAGGCGAAACTCCGATTTCAATGCGGCGGTAAAGTTTCAGACAGAGATCATTATGAAACCTGATTGAGGTGTTCGTCTGCTCGACACCCATAAGGAATGGTTCAGGCTCCTGACCAGTCATGCTTTCGTTTATGGCATCAAGCTTCAAAGACTTCAACCCGGAAACAAGACCTGCCTTGCCCTCCCATGTCTCTTTTCCGGTGACAATGGAGTAAAGCTGGTTCAGGAAGCGACTGTCAAAGGTTGCGTCACACAGATACCCCTCTTCATCGCCAACCACGACCCTTGCAATGACTCTCTTGCAGAAGTTGTCGTCTGAATCGGTGATTGAGGAGAGCGGTGCAAAGCAAAGAGGCAGTTGATACAGATCATTTTCACCACTTGAATACCGAACTTCAGTAATCAGCAGCTTTGCCCTGGTCATCCCTGCCACAGGAATGGTATCAACTATAGAAATGCGCATGATATTGCGCGCCTTGCCCCCAAACCAGCGACTTGCGTTGAAGTACTGCGGCAGAATACGGGTTTCGAGCTGTTCTTTGCTTTTTCCGGTAAAAAGAGCCGGCCAGCGGGAAACCGAAGCAAAAGAATTCTTCAGAGCTGCGCGAGTATCGACCTCTTCTTCATCCTTGATCAACTTCAGCCAGAAATAACCATAGGATCCAAGTGCGACCATATAGGGAATTTTCCTGATTTTCGGAAAACGGTTGAGGCTGAAGACCTCTTCGGGAATAAATCCATCAAAACGGGAAAGATCAATCGTTACCGCCTGGGCATTTTTTGAGAGATTGATGATCGAAAGCATGGTTTCATCCTCAAACTGGCGGATAAAAATCAGCACCTTGGGGTTGCTCACCTGCAAAAACTCAATAGTGCCCCGGCTGAGGGATTTGTAACGGTGTGCCGTTGAAATAGCATGACGCATCCACCAGAGCAGAGAGTTGACATTGCTCTCCTGTACCTCAACGTTGACTGCCTCATAGTGATATTCAGGATCAATAATGACCGGTAACTGCAGTCTCTGCGGATTGGCGCGTGAAAAGCCTGCGTTGCGGTCGGAATTCCACTGCATCGGAGTGCGTACACCATCACGGTCGCCAAGATAGTAGTTGTCGCCCATGCCGATCTCGTCGCCATAGTAGAGCACCGGAGTACCGGGAAGAGAGAGCAGCATAATGTTCATCAGCTCAATCTTGCGGCGGTCGTTGGCCATGAGCGGTGCAAGGCGGCGCCGAATACCAAGGTTGATACGGGCCCTGGGATCGTTGGCATAGACACGGCGCATGTAGTCACGCTCTTCGTCGGTCACCATTTCAAGCGTCAGCTCATCATGATTGCGGAGAAATGAGGCCCACTGGCAGTTCTCCGGAATTTCCGGGGTCTGTTCGAGAATATCGATAATGGGAAAACGGTCTTCGGTGGCAAGCGCCATGTACATGCGCGGCATCAGGGGAAAATGGAAGTTCATGTGACACAGGTCACCCTTGCCGAAATATGCAGCAGAATCTTCGGGCCACTGATTGGCTTCAGCAAGCAGCATACGGTTGGGATAGTGCTCATCAACATAGGAGCGCAGCCCCCTCAGATACTCGTAGGTCTGGGGAAGGTTTTCGCAATTGGAGTCCTCTTCCTCGTAAAGATATGGGACTGCATCAAGCCTGAGACCGTCAACACCCATGCCAAGCCAGAAATCGAGCACATCGAGAAGCGCCTTGTGGACTGCCGGGTTTTCAAAGTTCAGATCGGGCTGATGATGGTAAAAACGGTGCCAGAAATACTGACCGGCAACAGGATCCCAGGTCCAGTTGGAAGCCTCAAAATCCTGAAAAATAATGCGGGTTTCAGAATATTTATTCGGGTCATCGCTCCATACATAGAAATTCCGCTCGGGTGATCCGGCGGGAGCTTTTCTGGCGCGCTGGAACCAGGCGTGCTGGTCGGAAGTGTGATTCACCACCAGCTCGGTAATGACCTTCAGACCAAGAGTGTGTGCCTCTTCAAGAAACTCCCTGAAATCTTCCATCGTGCCGTAGTCGGGATTGACGCTCATATAGTCGGCAATATCGTAACCATCATCACGCAACGGCGAAGGATAAAAGGGCAGAAGCCATATTGCTGTAACGCCAAGACTTTGCAGATAGCCAAGCTTCTGGCGCAATCCCTGAAAATCGCCTACACCGTCATTGTTGCTGTCATAAAACGTCTTGACATGCGCCTCGTAAATAATTGCGTCTTTGTACCAGAGCGGTTCGGGTTGATACATGTTGAGTTCGTTAAAGGTATAAAGAGTAAATGCGTTAAAAAATAAATTGTATCAGGCCAGCGTTACCCGGAATATATGCGCAGGCATGCTGAACGGGTTCACTTCCACAAAATTCCATTCGCCGTTCCATTGATAGCGATTTCCGTTGAGCAGATCCTCAACCATGAAGGGATGAAGGTGAGAAAGCCCGAAAAGTTCGAGCGGGAAGCGGAGCCATCCTCGCTGTGTGCGTGACTGATCAAGATTAACCACAGTAAGAATGATATTACAGTCGTCTTCCGATCGCTTCACATAACCCATCAGCAGTTCGTGTTCCTCGCCCGGAGAAGCTTCAATACGCACAAAAGTGACGTTGTGGGTCTGCTGCAGGGCTGAATTCTCCTTCCTGATCCGGTTAATACGGGTAATCTCTGCGCGGATATTTCCGGGCCGGTCAAGATCCCACTGCCTGATTTCATATTTTTCGGAATTGAGATACTCCTCCTTGCCCGCAACGGGAAGATGCTCGCAGAGTTCATACGCGGGACCGTACATCCCGTAGTTTGACGACAATGTTGCAGCCAGCGCAAGACGGATAATAAACTTTTCCCGTTCGCCTTTCTGTAGCTCTTCGTGGAGAATATCAGGAGTGTTTGGCCAGAAGTTTGCCCGCATGAAATGTTTCAGGGGCGATGTGGTCAGTTCAACCATATACTCCTGAATTTCCTGCTTGGTATTGCGCCAGGTAAAGTAGCTGTACGACTGGCTATAACCAATCTTTGCAAGACGTGCCATCAATTTGGGACGGGTAAATGCCTCGGCCAGAAAAACCGTGTCAGGGTGCTCCTCTCTTATTGAGGCAATAGCCCATTCCCAGAACGGGAAGGCTTTTGTATGAGGATTGTCAACGCGGAAAATTTTCACGCCCTTGTCAATCCAGAAAAGAAAAATGCTTTTCAGCTCTATCCAGAGGTTCTGCCAGTCGGCAGACTCAAAATTAATGGGTAGAATATCCTCATATTTCTTCGGAGGATTTTCAGCAAATTGTACCGTTCCATCGGGACGCCAGGTAAACCACTGCGGGTGCTCCTGTACATAAGGGTGATCGGGTGAGCACTGAAAGGCAATATCAAGCGCAATAGATATCCCGTGCTTCTCGGCTGCCGCAACAAATGCCGCAAACTCTTCAACCGTGCCAAGCTCAGAGTGGACCGCCTTGTGCCCTCCATCACTGTTGCCAATCGCCCAACAGCTTCCGGGCTCACCTGGAGCTGCGACAAGTGCATTATTCCGGCCTTTCCGCTTGGTATGGCCAATCGGATGAATCGGGGGAAGATAAACAACGTCAAACCCCATCCCGGCAATCATCGGCAGCAGCCGGTGACAATCATTGAAAGTTCCATGAGTATCGGGTTCCGTACTCCATGAACGGGGAAAAAGCTCATACCATGCACTGCATCCTGCCTTTTTCTGCTCAACCGTCAGACCAAGCACCTTATCGTACATGGAGGCATAATCCTTGTCTGGATAACGAGCCATCAGCAAAGTAAGCCGGGCATCAATCGCAGCCGCAGCGGCCCCGGCACTCTTGTCAGAACGGAGCAAAGAGGCAAAGAGAGCGAGTTCCCCGGCATCGGAGGCGTCGGCCCTTTCAACCCCCTTGTCGACAAGAAGCGCTCCGATCTCCAAATCAAGTGAAACATCCTGAGCGGCATCAATTTTTTTGACCAGCCCCTTTTTCCATGTCTCGAAATGGTCGACCCTTGCTTCAATCGTAAATTCGTACTGTCCGGGAAGCCCGACCGTAAACGCCCCTCTCCACAGGTCATTGCCTTTAGAAACCATCGGAGAGCGCAGCCACTCTGCACTGCCAGCAGGCCTGAAACAAAGCTCTGCAAAGATGGTATCGGCGCCATCAACAAAAATGTCCGCTTCTACCGTAATACTCTCTCCCTCAATCCCTTTCGCAGGGTACTTTCCCCCATCAAGTTCAGGTGAGACATTTTCTATGACAACCCGTTGACGACCGTCAAATGTTTGATTTCTATACTGAGGAAGCGCCCTGCGAAATGTATTATTCATCATTAAAATCTCTGGTTGGTACCCGGGAGAATCCCGGCCATAAAGCAGTTCTTCCGGTTTAACCGTTCCGGCGCTGCTCCCTGTTTTTTTAACAGACAGGAAAATATGAAAACTCCTTTACTTTTTTGCTTAGATACTTATTCAAAGTTAAAAGAGCGATAAATTCATGACACCAATGGCAACCTTTGATTTCTCCTGAAAAAAATTGTTCTTTTAGGGAGAACACTTTGTTTATCTAAAAAAAAGCAGAAGAAGCCATGTTTGAACCACAAAAAGAAAGACTGCAGGAGATTCATCGTCGCCTGGAACAGTTACGGGGGTATCTTTGACGTCGATGAACGGAAAGAAAAAATTGATGACCTTGAAAAAATAACCACCGATCCGGTGTTCTGGAACGATCAGAAAGCCGCAAACAAGGTCTTGAAAGAGTTGAACGAACACAAATCATGGACAGAAGAGTACGACAAGATCGCCTCAAAGGCGCGCTTCTGTCAGGATGAGTTTGATATTGCCATAGAACTTGAGGACGAATCCTTTGGTGAAGAGCTCACCACAACTATCGCTTCAATTGAACACGATATCGCGGCAATTGAGTTCAAGAATATGCTGTCGGGAAAGGATGACGCAGGCAATGCCATGATCACCATTCATGCCGGAGCTGGTGGAACCGAGGCACAGGACTGGGCCGAGATGCTCTACCGGATGTACATGCGATGGGCTGAACGTAAAGGGTTCAAGCTCTATACTGACGACTATCAGGAGGGCGACGGGGCTGGTATAAAAACCGCAACGCTTGAAATTCAGGGCCCCTACGCTTACGGCTATCTCAAAGCTGAAAACGGCGTGCACCGGCTGGTTCGCGTCTCCCCGTACGACTCAAATGCCCGGCGGCACACCTCTTTCGCCAGTGTCTATACCTATCCTGAGGCACCTCCAGACGTTGAAATTGACGTCCGCAAGGAGGATCTTGAACTGTCAACCTTCCGCAGCGGCGGCAAAGGTGGCCAGAACGTCAACAAGGTGGAAACTGCGGTGCGCATCAAACACCTTCCTACAGGTATCGTCGTCGGCTGCCAGGAGGAGCGGTCACAGTTCCAGAACAGGGAGCGCGCCATGAAAATGCTGATGGCCCAGCTTTACCAGCGGCAGCGAGACGAAGAGGATGCAAAAAAACGGGAGATTGAGGGCAAAAAGAAAAAAATCGAATGGGGAAGCCAGATCCGCAGTTACGTGCTCGACGACCGGCGTATCAAGGATCACCGAACCAACTACGAGCGCTTCGACGTAGAAACCGTGCTTGATGGTGATCTCGACGAGTTCATGGAAAGATATCTCTCCGAATTCAGCGACTGATGGCAAGCTCCTGCAACTACACGCTCGTCCGGTTCGGCATCATCACCGATATTCACTTTTCAACGGAGAACGAACCTGCGGCAGCAGCAAAAACTGCCGCAGACCTCTCCGCCTGCCTGGAGTGCTGGCAGCATAACGAGGTTGATTTCCTGATGCAGCTTGGCGACCAGATCATGGGAAACGACAAGCACAAAGAGGAGGAGTTCCGGCAAGTCAGCTCTATGCTCAACACCTTTCCCGGCGCCATTCATCACGTTCTCGGGAACCACTGTCTTGCCCTGCCTCGTCAGGCGCTTATGGCCGCTCTTGGACTGCAAACCCCCTATTACTCCTTTACCATTAGGGGGTTCCGCTTTATCGTGCTTGATGGCATGGATGTTTCGGCGCTTCGCATACCTGAAACACCGGAAGACGCCGAGACTCTTGCGTTCTTTCGTGCACACCCTGATCTGCACTACTACTGTGGCGCTGTAGGAGTTCAGCAGAAAGCTTGGCTTAAGCAGGAGCTTGAGAGCGCTGATCGTCTTGGGGAGAGAGTTCTTGTTGTCTGCCACTTCCCCCTGCTTCCAGAAACGACCGATCCAAAGCATGGCCTGCTCTGGAATCACCGGGAGATTGCAGAACTGGTTGCCTCTTCCCCGGCAGTCAAGGCTTGCCTCAGCGGCCATTACCATTACGGCGGCTATGCGCGGCATAACGGCATTCACTTTGTGGTATTGCCAGCCTTCGTGAACCGGCACGAACATCCTGACTTTACCTGCGGTATGGCGGAACTGCATGAAGAGCGGATGGTGATACGAAATCAGCTCCATGAAACGCTCTACGACCTCACCTTTCACTGAACTTTTTGCTCATGAAACTCCTGCATCTCCTTTTGCCACTGCTTCTCCTGATGATGCTGACGACCGTCGCCACGGGAATAGGCAAGAAACCAGTTGCACTCACCGTTGACCAGAACCAGCACGAGCAGGGGCAGTTTTTTACGGTCACCTTCACCGGATCCACCTCTGAACCTGAGCTGTTGTTCATGGAGCAGCGCTACCGGATGTTTCGCCAGTCCGGCACCTCGTGGAGAGCGCTTGTACCGGTTGAGAACCTCACCCCTCCTGGCAGCTACACCCTGCAGGTGCGGGCGGGAGCGCACGAAGAGCATATTCCTGTCACCGTAACGCCAAACAAACGCGCCATCCAGCAGATTACCCTTGATTTGTCCAAAGCTGAACTCAAGGCAACAGAGCTTGAAAAATCAAGGGTAAAAGCCGCCCTGCATACCGAAAGCTCAGAAAAGCTCTTTGGCGGAGTCTTTCTCCGCCCGGTTCACGGTGAAACCAGCAGTCTTTTCGGCCTGAAACGCTCCTACAACGGCGGTCCAGTGGAGAGCTACCACAAAGGACTCGACATTGCAGCGCCCCAGGGAACTCCGGTACAAAGCACCGCGAAAGGGATGGTGATCCTGACCGGAACCGTCGAAGAGGGGTTTCAGGTTCATGGCAACACCGTCATCATCGACCACGGACAACCTGATTTCCCGCAAAAAATGTAGCCATGACCGCTACAATTCAATAAAATAATGAGGGTTATGTAAAAATAGCCCTTGTTTTTTGCCTCAAACATAGTTACATTAATAACTATACATAAAGGAGGCAACTATGGCTTT
>CAISRC010000094.1 GCA_903887845.1 uncultured Chlorobiaceae bacterium | reverse complement strand
TTACAGAAGTTAGGTCACAAGTTGCAGCATGGGAGAAGGAACGAAACAATAGCAATTCAGAGATAAATTGGCGTTTTACAACAGAAAAGGCAAGAATCAAGCTGCTACACCTTTATCCGACAATTGAGGCGTGACGTGACATTAGTACCTGTCGCTTTCGAGTGGATTATTTGCCGTATTGATTTGTGATTAAAAAAATGAAACAGATATTTCACCTGGATCTCTTCCTTACCACAAATTAACCCTAATCGCTGATTATGAAGGTATCTCCCTGTTTCAGGAACAAGAAGAGGGCTGCCCAACAAACCTGGCGCTTGTTCGGTCATAGCCAACAAGAGGTCGTTTTTATTTAAAATGTATTCTTTCGGGAATTCTCCATTAAAATACTTCTGCCGTTCTCCTCTATCTCGGAATCCGCCGTTCTCAAAAAAATTGCCCGGAGTGAGTAATACAAAATTGCCTGATTCGACAAAAAAATCACTTTTAAATGCATAGCCGTGCTTGACTGAGAAAATGGAACTTAGCGGTCTTACTTCCCACCCCTTCTCATTCCTGACCGGATCGCCAAACATTTCCAGAAAAACACTTTTGAGCAGTTCATCAAGCTGTTTGAGTTGCTCACGACGGCGTGAGATCAGATTCTCTACTTTGGATAGAAGAGTTGCGATGCGAATTTGGTCGTCATACGCAAAAACAGGTATCGGAATACGTTCTAATGCATCTCGATTGATATGCGGAATCGTGGCACCGGTAGCCGTTTTTCTCAAATAGCTAAAATTTGACTGTAAAAACATCCCGATGAACGGGGCATAAAATTTTGATGTATCACGGAGACGAAGACGAGAAATAGTGCTGCCGATATATCCCCGTTTTCCATAGCCGATAGTACCAGCATTGGCTCCATCCCACGCAATGAGAACATCATCATCACAAGCGAGCACACCATCTTTATCATCGGTCATTCTGATCAATGTGTCGTTTCGCAAATCATCAATACCAAGCATTCGTATTGATTGAGGTGATGGCTCTTCAGAAACAGTATGCTTCTTCCCTTTGGATATCGTGATGAGAGAACCCAGTTTAATCGTCTTCATCTCCCCCTCCCCTCAATCGCCTTCATCTCCCTGACCAACTGCTCTCTAAGTACCTCTTCACTCGGCAGATAGAGCTCGTACTGACTTGCCAGAATGGTCTTGTTATCTTCCGGAAGGGAAATTTTTACCACAGCATCATTCTTGTCGGCAGCGAGCAGAATCCCGATTGTCGGGTTCTCTTCAGGCAGTTTTTCGAATCGGTCATAATAGTTGACGTACATCTGCAACTGTCCCAAGTCCTGATGAGTCAGTTTGTGGGTCTTGAGTTCGATAATGACAAAACAGCGTAACAGACGGTTGTAAAAAACAAGATCAATAAAAAAATCGTCACCTTCGATGTGGATTCGCTGCTGGCGGGCTACAAATGTGAAGCCGTTGCCCAGCTCAAGCAAAAACTCCTGCAACTGGGTGATGATTGCCTGTTCCAGATCTTTTTCATAGTAAGCACTCTCACGTTTCAAGCCTAAAAACTCCAGATACATTGGGTCTTTAATGATGTCGGTCGCTTTTTCGGGTTGAAGCTCGCCTCGGGCAACCGAGAGCACTCGTTCTTTGTCGTTGCTTAACAGAAGTCGTTCGTAAAGCTGGCTGTTTATCTGTCGTTCAAGTTGTCGGGCTGTCCAGTTATTTTTGGCAGCTTCAGCAATATAATACTCTCTTTTACTCTCATCTTCAATGCGAATGAGATAGCGATATTGCGTCCAGTTCAATTGCGAACGCAGCGCGTTCGCAATTGGGAAGATACGATAAAATTGGCGACTAAGCTGTAATTGCCGAACTGAAAAACTTGTGCCAAACTCTGGTACCAATTCAAGAGAAAGACTATTTATCAGATAGGCACCGTACTCCGCCCGCTCTTTTCCCTGCTGCTCCTCTTCGAGAATACTTTTGCCAATGTTCCAGTACATGAGCACTCTTTGATGATCAACCGCACGGATGGCATTTTCCCGAGCTTGCGTAATGATCTCTTTGATCTGCCCTATAAATTGAGGGCGAATAGTGATTTCAATTTGTTTCATCCAATCATCCCCTTAAGCTCAAGCAGCTCGCGTACAATACCGCTCTGAATATGTGCAAGTTCAGCCTCATCAATCTCCCCCACCTCTGCGGCAATCAGTTTGTCGAGAATCACTGACGGGCTTTCGTAGACGACCTCTTCAAATACATCGGTTTTATAACGGGAAAGGGAGAGATCGTATCCTCCTTCGCCTTCAATTTCTGCACGGGGAACCATGAAAAACTTTTGGGTTCTGTCGGTGTCGTGCTCAACGCTTCGCCGTTTATAGTTCGCGACAATATCAAGCAGGTCGCCGAAACCCTCCTGCTTGCTTCGTTTGTCGTCGAGCGAGTAGCCGTCCGACTGCATGTCGTAGAACCAGACGTGCTCCGTCGCTGGGTTGGTGACCTTGTCGAGCGGGCCCCATACTTTTGTGAAGAGCAGAATGGAGGTTGAAACTCCGGCATAAGGCTTGAAGACTCCGCTGGGCATGGTGATAACGGCTTTCAGGTCGCAGCGGTCAACCAGCAGTTTGCGCAGTGCCTTGAAGGCGCTGCCGGAGCCAAAGAGCACGCCTTGTGGAACAATAACGCAGGCGGTTCCCCCTTTTTTCAGCAGCCGGTAGATGTTTTCGACAAAGAGCAGCTCTGTTTTGGTGGTGGAGAGGGTGAAGCTTTCGTTGATATCGCCTTTGTCGATGCTGCCGGTAAAGGGGGGATTGGCCATGATAATGTCGTAGCAGGACTCTTCGGTAAAGCTTTTGCTCAGGGTGTCTTTGTAGTCGATTTCCGGCTCGTCAATGCCGTGCATCATCAGGTTCATGAGCGCAAGGCGAACCATGGTGCTGTCGATATCATAGCCAAAAAGCGTTTTGCTGAGAATGGTTTTGGCCTGTTCGGTAAGTCCGGCGGAGACGGAGGTGCGGAGAAATCCATCTTCGTCCGGCACGAGATCCTTGTTTCCGGCACGAATTGCCAATTGCGTCACAATGTATTGATAAGCTCCAAGCAGAAATCCACCTGAACCACATGCGGGATCGGCAATGGTGTGGCCAAGCTTGGGCTCGACCAGATCGGCCATCATTTTGATGATATGGCGAGGAGTGCGGAACTGCCCATTTTTACCGGCGGAGGCAATTTCGGAGAGCAGAAATTCATAGACATCGCCCTGAATATCCTGAAATGCCTGCCCCTTTTCATTCGAATCTTTCTCCATCACCTCAAAGATCTCGTCAACCGTTTTCACCGCCTCAACAAGGAGCGAAGGCTTGGGAATGATGAAGACCGCGTTTTTGATATGCTGGGTAAATTTCGACTCGGAGCCGTTCATGTCTTTCAGGTAGGGGAATACTCTCGACTGCACGTGGGTGAGCATCTCTTCAGCCTGCCGGTGTTTGAATTCACTCCAGCGAAGGGTGCTTTTATCAATGGCATAACTCGCAGCATTTTCTTTGTCGCGATATTCCGGCGGTATCCACATCCCCTCAAAGAGTGAGTGGTAGGTGTCGCCCGCCCACTCGGCGCTTGCCTGCTTCTCCCTGTCCTGATCGTCCATCCGCTTCATAAAGAGCAGATAGGTGATCTGCTCAATGGCGGTGAGTGGATTGGAAATGCCGCCGCTCCAGAATTTGTTCCAGAGTTGGTCTATCTTCGATTTCAGTTCAGGGTTGTGCTGGAGCATCGGGTTGTATCTGTACTATTGATGGTGAACTCTTGCTGTTTGTTCATTGTCTGTTCTGCTTCAATAATGTTTGGCCTTGCTCGGTTGTTTTGTAGCGTTGCAAGCGGCTTTGAGGTTTGTCAAGTATGGTGCGGACAAGTAAACCCTGTTCGAGCAAAACGTCAAGATAGTTACGCTGAAATGTTTCGCGGTGTTTGATACCGATGATTTCCTGAATTTCAGTACTTTTTTTCGGGTCGATGCAGACTGTCAGTACATCAAACAACCAGTTCTCCACTTGTCCGGTGACTTGTCCGGTG
>CAISRC010000093.1 GCA_903887845.1 uncultured Chlorobiaceae bacterium | reverse complement strand
TAACGGGTTGATGTGTTTCATTACAACGGGTAAGTTGATATTATTGCATTAATATACGAAATATGACCCTCAATTTATAACGCTAACACTATAAAATTTATAAAGATATATCAGTCAAGATTAAATAGAGGTGCCCTTAAAGAGGCAAAAAAATTTATAGCCGAACGGGTAAAGAATGGTGTCAAAGGACATGCGGTAGCCGATAATCCAAAGAGGCTGTTTATTCTTGGCTCTTGTGTAGGAATAAACGGTTCCAGAAGTGAAGATGCCGGAGCAATTGTTGTTGGCAGGGATGATCAATGGAGTCATTGCTCTTCACTGGTTGAAGAGGAGGGAGACCCTTTCTACAACCTGGCCAAAGCCACTCTTGAATATCCTTACGAGCAAAGTATTGAAAAAAGAGCGCAATGGACAATTGAACAGATCAAAAAATCGAGGGCCGACGGGGTTATTTTTATTCATAACTGGGGCTGCAATACACAGGCCGCCATCTCCCGGCCAATTGTTGACATCATTAAACGTGAAACAGGGATTCCCACCTATATCCATGAACGTGACCTTCACGGATTGCGGGACGAGCAGGAACAGAATCGAGTAAACGCTTTTGTTGAAATGCTCTGAAATTAAAAATTTCTCAACTGATCTAAAATGAAGAGGAGCTGAATTATGTCTATCAAGGCACTGGACATCATTAGAAAACGGCTTGAGGAGCGCCCTGATGAGTTGAGGCGAGCTCGTGAGAATGGCCTGAAAGTTGTAGGGTGGGTTGGTTATAATGTCCCCGAGGAGATTATCCATGCACTGGGTTTTATACCGGTGAGAATTGCCGTTGGAGGAGATGACCGACTGGTTGAAATTGGTGCAAGATATGCATCCAGCAAGACCTGTGTTTTTATTCGTGAAATTGTTGGGGCATTTGCCGAAAACAAGGATCCCTATATTCAGCAGACAGACATACTTGCTTTCGATGCGACATGTCTGCAGAATTATCGGGCGGCTGAAGTTATCGAATACTTCTTTAAAAAAGATGTGGTCGTACTGGCAGTGCCGCGCAACTTTCATTTGGACGAGGCAAAGGAATACTTTGCCCATGAGGCCAATGAGTTTACCCGTCTTCTGGAAGAACGGGCCGGCGCTCCTCTTGATTCAGCCAGACTGGCTGAATCGGTAGCATTGTACAACGACATCCGCAAGACCCTGAAAAGTATCTACACCTTCCAGGCTTCCAAAGAAAACGTGATCTCATGGGAGGAGGTCTACGACCTTATTCAGGCAGGTGAACTGCTTGACAAAAGCGAGTATCTTTCCCTGCTCACCCAGACACTGGATGAGTTGAAAGAGCGTCAGCACCATCCGGTGATTGCTTCCGATGATGGTGACAGCAGGATTTTTTTATCAGGAAGCCTTATTCCGCGTGGAGACCGGAAACTGATCAGTATCATCAAGTCGGTGGGGGGACGGATTGTGGGAGACGATCTCTGGTCCGGAATTCTTCCGCATCTTGACCTTGATATCAAAGAGATTTCACCGGCAGGAGTTGCTCTTGGTTACCTGAATCGTACTCCTCATGCGGCACTGCCGTACCTTGACCTGGAGAGCGACAGACGACTGAAGAGGCTGCAGGAGCGTTTGAGCCAGTTCAAGGCACAGGGAGTTATCTACCATACGTTGCGCTATTGTGATCCATTTACCTTCAAAGCCAAGGAGACAAAGAATGTACTGGCGAAGTCCGGCATTCCGCTGCTTGAGATTCATACCGAGTACGCAGGATCTGATTATGAAGCGATGAAAACCAGGGTTGAGGCATTTGTTGAGATGATCAAGATCAAATCAGAGATTGCCGAAGAGCAAGGTGTTCTGGTGGATGCCTGAAATGAGGATGCAAGATATCTGTTGATTTTATATAACACATAAACAAATAATGAGATCATGGCGATTATTTCACCGTTCAGCTATCCAGAAGAGATAAAGGATAAATTTGTAGCAACACCGGGGTTGAAATTTAAGGACGGCTCCACGGTCAGCTCTGCTGAAATTTGGGATTTCATGACTAAAGAGGCGCCTAAACGCTTCCCCTATGCGTTTGATGCCGGAGCCAATAACATGGGCCGGTTTTCAGACGATGTTCACTTTCTTTCGGGTATTAAAAGAGGTTACCTGACTCTTACTCTGAAGGATCGGGTGATGAAGCAACACGCAGCCGGTACACCGACAGTGTTGGTTCAGGGTGGACAGGCGATGGATGCTTACTACGCCGCAGGCGGAATACCGGTGCGACCGGGTATGGTCATGCAATGGGCGCGGAATATGGAGGAGGGGCTTTCTCTTCGCCAGTCAGAAACCCTTGGTCTCAACATTCTCGAATCCGGACGACGCAAAATCAGTATTGATGCATGTAATCAGATCGCAGCGCATGCCGCAATTGACAATAAGGTTGTGCCGATTGATTTGATTGCCCCATTTCTTTGCCTTCGTTGTTCTGATATGTCATTTCTGGTTGAAACGCATCGCAACCGGGTTCACGATATTCCCCGTTACCTTGTTGATTATCCTGTTGATCATGAAAACAAGCCGTGGGCGGCAGAGTACATTGCTGCTGAGTTGTGTGAACTCATCAACAAAATTGCCGCACTTTCCGGAAGAAAAATCACTGATGAAGTACTCTTTAATGAGATAAAACTTGAGAATCGTGGCCGCAGGATTGCTACCGAAATTGCTGATTTATGGTGGGGAGCTGAAAATCCGCCTACGAACAGTACCGATTTTTTTGGCATTGCCTTTCTTGCCAATGATTTTGTAGGTGATCCGGTTGCATCAGTCGATCTGCTTGAGCAGAGTAAAAAGGAGATTGAGGAACGGATTCAGAATAATATCAAGGGATTTGGTGTTCCGGATCATGCAAAAAGACTGTTCATTTGCGGTTCTTGTGTAGGGCCGAATGCGCATCATGCGCAGACTGCCGGAGCTATTTTTGTAGGTCGTGACGACAGTTGGAGTTGCATCTCCGTGCCGGTTGAAGAAGAGGGTGATCCATACCTGAATATTGCCAAATCAATGCTTTCCTATCCTTATGAACAGCGCACCGAAAAACGCGCTGAATGGACAGCCGATATGGTGAAAAGATCACGCACCGATGGTGTTATTTTTATGTACCAATGGGGTTGCAATTATCAGAGCGGTGTGGCGCGGATGATCTCGGATATTGTAAAAGAGCGGTCTGGAGTTGTAACAACATTTGTTGAAGTTGGTGAATTGGGACGCTCCGAAGCAACCGAACAGTCGACAAATCGCGTCGAGGCATTTATAGAAATGGTATAGAATATTTATGTTTTTGTACTCTGCTGCAGTGTGAGTTATTATAATATCAAATTGATTCTTTAAATATCAGGGGTAACTTATTTATGGTATACAATACACCGGATAGAAGGGATTTTTTAATCCATTTATATTATTGATATTTATAGAAATAATGATACAATATTTTTAATCAATAAAAGAACTTATTATAAGCTGTTATCATGAATGTAATTGTAATGTCAAATCCTCCTTGTTGTTGCCGCTTTATAGCCCTCTGATGCATTAGTTTTTGCTCCTTTTATAGCATTTTATTAAACAGAAAAGCGTATAAGAAAGCTAATTCTTGCTCTCAGGGGATTGGCGTTTTCTTTTCATGATTGTTGTCGATATTTTTTAAAAAAAATATGCAGAAAATGTATCTAAATAGCGCTTTTCGATGTTGTGCCTGGACAAGTTTTATTAATTACACACAACATTATTGAATAATCATAGTTAAAGAATTTGAACTCAATGCTTCAAAATATCAAAGGAAAATAATGAGTAAAAGAAAGTTGACTATTCTTGTTCTTGGTGCTCTTTTGATTGGGAACTCCAATCTGCGGGCAGCCGAGACTGCAGAGACTGAGCAGCGACAGCAACCAGTGAGCGATTCTACAGCAGTGCCGTTTGGTTCTGAAGATCTTTCAGCAACTGATACTTCTGAAGCTGGCGAAAATGTGTCACAAGCCGAGCTGGACGGAGTGAGAGCCGAAATTGCGACACTCAGAGATCAGTTAACCCAGAGGCTTGACAAGACAATTGCCAATTCAAAGCGATCACTCAGTATCAGCGGTTCCACACAGACCCGCTATTCAGTCTCTACCTCTCCCAATAAAAATGGATTCCTTTTCAATTCGGCGATTCTTTCCCTGAAAGGATACCTGAAAAGAGATTATGAGGAAGGTAAAAGTATCTCTTATACGCTTGGCTTGGGGAGTAATACATCATATAATCTTCAGCCAACAGACGCCTATTTGCAATACTCCATTGGCCAGTCTCTTGATATCGATAAGCCATATTTAAATGTGAATATCGGTCAGCAGAAGAAGAATTTTGGCCTTGAAGCAACAACAACAGAAGATAAACAGCCAGCAATTAATCTGGCTCAGTTTGCTTCAAAACTTGGTCTCTCTACACGAGATATTGGTATTCGCTTGTACGGAGATTTATTTCCTTTTGTTGATCTGGGGTACAATTATCGCATTCCCCTTATTGAGTATTCATTAGGTCTTTATAATGGTTCCGGCCCGAATACAGCGGATACCAACCAGGATAAAGATATTGAGGGAAGGGTCGTCATCAATGCTCCGGCAGGTTATTATTCCCCATATCGTGGTTTGGCTCTTGGTGGCTCTTTTTATAGAGGCAAGCAGGATCTCTACAAGGGCACAACTCTCATTGCGAATGGAGAAGGTCAAGGGAATAAAATTCGCTATGGAACTGATCTCTCTTATGTCAGCGCCCCGTTCGGATTTACAACGGAGTATGTTATCGGAAAAGATGAAAGAGCACTTTCCGGAACGACGCTTGCCAAAGCAGTGAAAGCAACGACGCAAAGCAAGGGTTATACGGTGACACTATTTTATGAATGGGGAGAGCAGTTCTACAAGAATTCAAGAAGTCAGTCCCGAAATGACGACTGGTGGCCAACAACATTTCAACCTTTTCTTCGTTATGATCATTGGGATCCGGACACGGCGGCTGCCAATAATGAATCAAATATTACAACGCTTGGCTTCAATATTTTCTTTGCTGAGACAACCAAGTTTCAGTTGAATTACAGTATAAGTGATGATAAAGCAATAAACCTGAAACAGAACACGTTTGCTGCACAATTCCAATTTGGATTTTAATTGACCTAACAACATGATAAGGAGAATGAACATGAAAAAGTGGATAAAAGCTTTACCATTCGTAGCGCTGTTGTTTATGACAGTGGTTGCTCAGGCAGAAGAAAAACCAAAAGTGATTCGGATAGGCAATGGAGGAAATTCTCTCAATCTGCCACAAGCCAGCGGTGCAATCGGCTGGGTCAATGAGCAGAGTCTTTTGGAAAAAGAGTTTGCAAAGGATGGTATCAAGATCGAGCGCACCTATTATAAAGCCATGGGTCCCGGTCAGAATGAAGCCATTGCTTCCGGCTTGATCGATTTCGGTTCTGCGGGTGATCTCGTTACTGTTGTTGGCAGGGCTGGAGGATTACCGTACAAAATTATCAGTACAAGCGGAGCGGGTGGTAGTAATATCTATATCCAGGTCAACCCTGCCTCAGGTATCAAAGCGCTGAAAGATCTCAAAGGGAAGAGGATCGGGTATCAAAAGGGCACCTACCTTCACCTCGCTTTCAACAGAATTCTTGAAGCGGTTGGTTTGACTGAGAAAGACATAAGGGGTGTGAATTTAGTTAATGCTGATGCACAGGCGGCACTTGCAACAAACAGTGTTGATGCGATTGTGAGTAATTCTGACCGACCTCTTGTTGACCAGGGAGTTGCAAGGTTACTCTTCGATACTCGCAAGTATCCTCAGTTTAAAAGTGGGCCGGGTTCAATTTTTGTAACCGAAGCTTTTGCCAACAAGTATCCAGAAATTACCAGAAGAGTCCTGAAGACTCTTCTTAAAGGATATTACTGGGCATCCAAACCCGAGAACCAGGAGGCTATTATTCAGTCATCCGTTAAAAACGGTGGAACGTATAAGCATATCAAAGCAGATCTTATTGGCGCTCTTCCTCCAAAAGAGAGGTTTGACCCGACCGTTACTACCAAAGTGCTGAAAGATTATCAGGAGATCATTGATTTTGCTTTTAAACGCGGCATCATCAGAAGACACTATAATGTTAGTGAATTGTTTGATCTCCGTTTTCAGGCTCCTGCTTTGAAAGAACTTGGCTATGATAAATACTGGATACATTAACAATCTGAAAACTGTTTTATAAAAATGAGTTACAGGGGTAAGACGGTATTTTTGCCCCTGTTTCACAATCATGAAATGATTGGTAAAAAATTCTGAAATAACCTGAAAACCGGAGTATAAAATGTCTTTTATCGGGAATTTTTTTGCGGGTGTTGATGTCGGTTCCCTGGCTTCAAAATCAGTGATTTTGAAGGATGGCGATATCTTTGCCACAGGTCTTCTGAAGAGTGGTGTGAATTCGGTCGAAAGCGGTTTAAGTGCCTTGAACCTCGCGCTGGATGCTGCCGGACTTAAAAAGGAAGATCTCACCTATATCGTCGGAACCGGATACGGTCGCGTTTCTGCCCCCTATGCCAACAAGGCGGTGACTGAGATTACCTGTCATGCCAAAGGCGCAAACTATCTTCATCCGACTGTTCGCACTATCATTGATATGGGTGGACAGGATTGCAAGGCTATACGAATAGATGAGGATGGAGCTGTAGTTGATTTTGCCATGAACGATAAATGTGCTGCAGGTACAGGTCGTTTTCTTGAGGTGATGGCAGAGGTGTTCAAGGTAAAACTTGAAGACTTGGGCGATATAGCTCTTTCGGCCACTGATACTGTTCCTATGAGCAGCACCTGCACGGTTTTTGCCGAGTCGGAAACGATATCACTGGTTGCGCGAGGTGAAAAGCCTGAAAATATCCTGAACGGCATTCATCATTCGATTGCCAATCGTATTGCAGGACTTTTCTCAAGAGTCGGCATTGCAAGCGATGTCTTTTTTTCGGGGGGTGTTGCAAAAAATACCGGAATGAAGAGTGCTATCGAACAGGCGCTCAAAGTCACCATTGTTCGCCCGGAAATTGATCCCCAGCTTGTCGGCGCTTTGGGTGCTGCCGTTATTGCCCGCAGTTTTGCTAAAAAGGAGGGACTATGGGCTTGAAGACTCTTGATAAAATTACGGCGGCGTTGCGGAGCCGTCCCCTTGAACTTGAACAGCTTCGCAAAGAGGGAAAAAAAGTTGTCGGATGGCTTGCCTATAACATTCCGGAAGAGATCATCTATGCGCTTGGACTTATTCCAATTCGAGTGGGGCAGGGTGGAGATGGACGGCTTGTTGAAGTCGGTGCGCGCCATATTTCGACAAAGAATTGTGTCTTTGTGCGTCAGGCTCTCGGCCAATTTGCAGAGAAAACCGATCCGTACATACAACAGCTTGATCTGGTTGCTATTGATGCCACCTGCATTCAGCTCTACCGGCTTGAAGAACTCATCAACTTTTATTTTGAATATAAAACAGTAGTCCTTGGAGTCCCGCGCAATTTTGCATCCAAAGAGGGTCATGAGTATTTCAGAAAGGAAGTGGAATTTTTTACCACAAAACTCGAAGAGTTTGCCGGAGTCACTCTGGAACAGTCGAAACTTGAGAAAGCCATAAGCCTGTACGATGGAATCCGGGAGGCGATCAAGAGCCTTTACCACTATCAAAGTCTTGATAATGCGCCTTTAAGCTGGCGGGACGTGTCGAGTGTCATTAGTGCCGGTTACAATCTCGACAGGCAGAACTATCTGGAACTTCTGCAGGAGCTGATAGCAGAAGTAGAAGAGAATCTGACTGAGAGCCCCGCAGGCAAGGAGATTGAAGCGAGGATATTCCTTTCCGGAAGCCTTATTCCTCCGGGCGATACAAAGCTTGTCGATATCATTGAGCAATTGGGCGGGCGGATAGTGGGAGATGACCTCTGGAGTGGACTGAATTTCTTCCTTAATCTGGAAATAAAAGAGTCGACGCCCTTTGGTATAGCCGATGCCTATCTCGACAGGGTTCCACATGGCTCTCTTCCCTATCTTGATTTGAAGAGCGATGGCCGGCTTGCTAATCTGAAACATCATCTCCACGAGTTCGGGGCTGACGGAATAATCTATCATACACTGCGCTATTGCGATGCGTTCACCTTTAAAGCAGGTGAAACCAAGGACGTCCTTGGTAAGCTGCCTTTTCTGGAGATCCACACGGAATACTCCGGATCGGATTTTGAAGCTATTCGTACCAGGGTCGAAGCATTCATCGAAATGATCAAGAGCAAGAAAGAGATTGCTGAACTCGTATAAGCAACCGAACAGTCAACCAACCGGGCAGAGGCATTCATCGAGATGGTATAGGGACACTGTTTAATAAATATTAAAAAGTATGGCAAAGAAATTCTTACAACGACTGGGATTAAAAGATAAACTTCTGGCAATAATTGTCCCGCTTCTGGTGCTGACAGCATGGCAGGGTGCGGTATCTCAGAAATTATGTTCAGAACTTATTCTGACCCCGCCATTAACCCTGCTGAAAACGCTTCTCGAACTTGCTCAATCGGGGGATCTCACGCTGAATATTCTGGCAAGCCTGAAAAGAGTGATGATTGGTTTTTTGTTTGGCGGAACATCAGGGTTTGTTGTAGGAATTCTCATGGCGCTCTCCCCGTTTTTGAACAGAATCTTTGGGCCTTTAATAAAAGCACTCCAACAGGTTCCTGAGTTTGCCTGGATGCCGCTGATAATCATGTTTCTGGGTATTGATGAATTTGCAAAATATTTTTTCGTGGCAATCGGAGCGTTTTACCCGATGGTCTTGAATACCTATCAGGGTGTCAGCGGTGTTCCTGAAAAATATCACGAACTTGCCAGGGTTTTCGAATACAAGAGTTTTCGTTACCTCTTTAAAGTTATTATTCCAAGCGCATTGCCTTCGATAATCACCGGTATTCGTCTCAGTCTTGGCTTGTCATGGATGTTTGTTGTTGGAGCAGAGCTTTTTGGATCTGATTCTGGCGTTGGTTATTTGATGACCTGGGGACGTTCTGTATTTCAAATTGATCTTGTAATGGCAGGTTTGATTCTTGTTGGAGTGATTGGATTTGCGATGAATTTTCTTCTTGAACGAGCCGAGAAGCAGTTTTTTCTATGGCGTGAGCCTGTTGAAGGGAGGCATGCATGAAAAAGCTTCACATCAGCAAAAAAACGAAAAGAATACTGGGAGCTATTGCTGTTCCGATCGTTTTTATTGCCTTTTGGCAGCTATTTATTCTCGCAGGGTCTCCATCTGCACGATTTCTTCCATCCCCTTATAAAGTATTACAAAAATTTGTGATTCTTTTTTCCGAGCCGACCTATTCTCATAATATTGCGGTCAGTTTACAGCGGGTCATGATCGGTTTTTTTATTGGCACTCTGGCTGGTTTTCTATTCGGATTGCTCATGGGATTATCAAAAACTGCTGAAAAGATTTTTGCTCCATTTTTTCATGCAGTGCGCCAGGTTCCGATGATCGGCTGGATTCCGTTGATCATTATGTTGTTTGGAATGAATGAACTGCCACGAGTTCTGATTATTTCTGTTGCCGCGTTTTATCCGATAACCCTGAATACATTCTCCGGCGTAAGAAATGTGCCAAGAGAGTATCTGGAACTTGCTTCTGTTTATGGAATCAAGGGAATAATGTTGATCAGGAAAATTATTATACCTGCAGCATTACCCTCAATTACCACAGGTATTAGCTTGGGGCTTGCCATGTCATGGTCTGTTTTAATGGTAGCGGAAATATTTATACAAACGGCTTTTGGTATTGGTACGCAGATTCAGAGAGGACGAGATCGTTTTGATATAGCGCTGGTTCTTGCAGGAATTATTACCGTCGGGGTATTGGGGTATGCCATGACTGTATTGGTTCAGAAAATATTGACAGCAGTGGAACGGGGAAGAGTCATCAGCACGGTTAAATAAATTTTAACGACAAGAAAATGTCAGATAATAAAGGTACGCTTGAAATCAGGAATCTCAGTAAAAGTTTTATTGTTGATAATAACCCACTGCAAATTCTGAACAATATCAGCTTATCCGTCTCTTCCGGTGCATTTGTTACTATCGTTGGTTCCAGCGGATGTGGAAAGACGACTCTGCTCCGAATCATGTTGGGGCTGGAAAATCATTATACTGGTGAAGCATTGATCGATGGAAAACAGATTATCGGACCGGGGACTGACCGGGGTATCGTTTTTCAGGATCATCGGCTTCTTCCCTGGCTTACTGTCGGAGAGAATGTTGCTTTTGGTCTTGACAAGCTTAAGCAGAAGGAGAAGAAATTCCTCGTGGACGAACACCTGAAACTGGTTGGGCTTAACGGTTTTGAGAGCGCCTATCCTTACCAGCTTTCCGGTGGAATGGCCCAGCGGGTTGCTATTGCCAGAGCATTGGCGAACAAGCCTGAAATACTGCTTCTGGATGAACCCCTCGGAGCGCTGGATGCCCTGACAAGAATGTATATGCAGCAAGAACTTGAGCGGTTATGGCTCCTTGAAAAGATCACCATGATCATGGTGACGCATGACATTGATGAAGCGATTTACCTGAGTGATAAAGTGGTCATTATGTCTTCTCGTCCCGGCGTTATTAAAAAGATAATCGATGTGCAGCTTTCAAGGCCCCGCGACCGGGCAAGTTCTGATTTTATGCGAATAAAAGCAGAGATATTACAAGAGTTTCACCTTGGAACGGAATATCCATTCGCTTATGCTATCTGAACCTTGCGTTATGGCATAGAGACATCATTGCCCTTTTAATCTCTAAGGGTTGACATCAGGATTTATTTACCGGGAGATGTTTCAAGAAATGGAAATAACAGTACGTCCATCAGGCGCTTCTCACAGCTCTTGCACTCTCTTTGATTTCTCTAACTGGTCTGCCGGTTTATGCATACACAACCGTCCATTGGTTGAGGCCGGGAAATTAACCGCTTAAGAAGAGACTTATCAAATTCCTTGTGACCCTAATGAAACTTATGGGAAGAGAACAGTATGCGTAATATTTTCCGACTCACTGCTTTTGTAAAACCCTATCGAAAACAGGCATTAGTCTCGCTATTGCTCTTGACAGCAGTGGTGGGTATGGATCTCAGCATTCCCCGTTTGATTCAGAAAATCATTGATCAGGGCATTCATCAGCACAATCAACAGGTGGTTATTGATACAGGCCTGCTTATGCTCGGGATCACTCTCCTGAGTGTTTTTTTTGCTATAGGTTCACACATTTTATCGGTCAAGGTCGGCGAGAGCGTTGCCCGCGATATTCGTGAAGCATTGTTTCTCAGAATTCAATCCTTTTCATTTGGAAACATCGACAGGCTGAATACCGGTCAGCTCATGGTGCGTCTTTCCAGCGATACATCTGCTGTGCAGCGTGTTGCCCAGGTTTCACTCAGAATCGGTACGCGATCAACCTTGCTGATGATCGGCAGCCTTACCCTGATGATCAAAACCAGCAGTTCACTTGCATTGACTATTCTCCCCTTACTACTTATAACCTCTGTTCTTATTATTTTTTTTGTAATAAAAATGGAGCCGCTCTGGAGCTCAGTGCAGCGACAACTCGATCGGCTGAGTACCGTGCTGCAGGAAAATATCGCAGGTATACGTCTGATCAAGGCTTTTGTAAGGGCTGATTTTGAATTCACCCGTTTTAATAAAGCCAATCAGGCATTTGCGAAAGATTCAATCAGTGTCATGAAGTTTATGGCGAGCATGCCGCCGATATTGACCATGTGTATCAATGCGGGTATGGTTTTGGTGATTTGGGTTGGCGGGCTTGATGCCATTTATGGGGAGTTGAGTATTGGACAGGTCGTAGCATTTACAAATTACCTTTTGACAACCATGGCGCCATTGATTTTTATGGCGAATTTATCGAATGTATGGGCAGGCGGCATAGCCTCATCAAAGCGCGTTGTTGAAGTGCTGGACATCATTCCGGATATTCAGTTTCAGTCTCAGGCAATTGCGATGCCTCCGCTATCGGAGAAAGGACGGATTGTTTTCGAGAACGTCTCTTTTCGATTCAACAAAGAATCAGATACCCCTGTACTTGACGAGATAAGTTTTGTTGCAGAGAAGGGAAAGACTCTTGCTATTCTTGGTTCAACAGGTGCAGGTAAATCGGCACTTGTGAACCTCATCCCAAGATTTTACGATGTTTCGTCCGGCAGAATACTCATCAATGGTATCGATATCAGGTCGGTTACAGAGGACTCTCTGCTTTCAATGATTGCAATTGTTCCCCAGGAAACGGTTCTTTTTTCTGGCACAATTCGTGACAATATCCGCTATGGAGTTCCGGATGCAACCGAAGAAGAGGTAATTGAAGCTGCCAAGGCGGCTCAGGCTCATGATTTTATTATCCGATTGCCACAAGAGTATGATACCAGAGTTGAAGAGCGGGGCGTAAATTTATCTGGCGGCCAGAAACAGCGCATCGCAATAGCGAGGGCGATGCTTGCTTCTGCTGAAATTTTGATTTTTGATGACAGCACCAGTGCTGTCGATATCGATACGGAATCCAGAATACAGGAGGCCCTTGAGAAGAAAAGCAGCAAATGCACTCTGCTTATTGTTGCGCAGCGGGTCAGTTCTGTACTGAATGCCGATAACATAATAGTGCTCGACAAGGGGCACATCGCAGGGCAAGGCAATCACTATTCGCTTATGCAGAGCAGTGCGGTTTATCAGGAGATATATGCTTCACAGTTGGGCACGCAATCCACTCATGAAGCACTTCATAATGCAGAAGTGGAAGCGAAGGAGGCATTACAGTGAGTAGTCAATATGTACACTTGCGGGATCTTCATAAACCGATCGGACTCGGCAACGTTGCTAAACCTGGCATCATTGAAAAACCAGGAAATTCTGCAGCAGCCTCCAGCCGATTGGTTGAATACCTTTTTCCTTTCAAAGCCAAGCTCATTATCGTTGCTCTTCTGGTCGTTCTGTACTCCCTGCTTGGCCTTGCCGGTCCATATCTTATCGGGGTTGCCATAGATCGTTTTATTGTGGTGCACAATCTACCGGGGCTTGAAAAAATCTCACTTCTTCTGTTTTTAGTCTACCTCTTTTATAATCTTTTTCAACTCATCGCAGGCTGGATAATGGCTAAAGTCTCGCAAACAGCCCTAAGGCAGTTGAGCGGGGATCTCTTTACCCATATTCAAACGTTGCCTGTCAGTTATTTCGATCATAACTCTTCAGGTGGCCTGATGAGCAGGCTGACGAATGATATTGATGCAATCAATCAGGCGGTATCTCAGAATGTAACCTCCCTTGTGGCGAGTCTGCTCTCTTTGGGAGGTATTGTTATAGCCATGTTTCTGCTTGATGCATGGCTTGCACTGACAACATTGCTTGTTATTCCAGTAATGCTCTGGTTAACGCAGTATGTTGCCCGTTACACGCGTATGGGCTTCAGAAAGCTTCAGAAACAGTTGGGTGAAATGTACGGTGTTATGGAAGAGTCCATCAGCGGTTTGAAGGTGATAAAGGCATTCCGGAGGAGTGAGGAGGTCATTGAACGATTTCAGCGTCAAAATGAGCAGGTATTCAACGCGGCCGTCTATGCCAACAGCTATTCCATGCTTCTCATGCCACTTGGCAATGTTCTTGGAAATCTGTTTGTCATTGTCATTGCTTCTGCAGGTGGATGGATTGCCCTGAAGGGGATGGTCACCGTTGGGGTCATAGCGACATTTATCATTTACGGGCAGAATTTTATCCAGCCGCTTCGCCAGCTTGCGAACATGTATAACACCATACAATCTGCGCTTGCTGGAAGCGAAAGAATATTTGAAATTCTTGATATTCCTTCTGAGGTTGACAGTTCACAGGAAAAAGTGCCTTCAACTATCGCCGGAACGATCAGTTTTGAACATGTAACATTTGCCTATGAGAAGGGTGCGCCGATTGTAAGAGATATGACATTTGTTGCAGAGCCCGGTAAAACAATTGCACTGGTTGGCCCTACAGGTGCAGGCAAAACGACTATTATCAATCTGCTGACCCGTTTTTATGAGACCACCAGCGGCTCTATCACCATCGATGGCCGTGATATTCGCGAATTTAGTAAAGCGGCATTGCGCAGCAGGCTTGGATTGGTGCTTCAGGATACCTTTTTGTTTTCCGGCACCGTGATGGAAAATATCCGTTTTGGTCACCTTGACGCTACTGATGAAGAGTGCCGTCAAGCGGCTGAACTTGCCGGAGCTGACGAGTTTATCCGGCAGTTGCCGCTGGGCTATAAGACCGAGCTCTCAGAACGGGCAGGGAATCTGAGTCAGGGGCAGCGTCAGTTGCTGGCCATTACCAGAGTTATTTTGGCAAATCCAGATATCCTGATACTTGATGAAGCAACCAGCAGCGTCGATACACGGACCGAACTTCGTATTCAGAAGGCGCTTTTGAGACTCATGAAGGGGAGGACAAGCGTTGTAATTGCTCACCGGCTTAGCACCATTCGCGATGCAGATCAGGTTCTGGTGATCGATAATGGAACCATTGCAGAAAAAGGAACACACCATGAACTACTCCGGCAGAAGGGGATATACAGTAATCTTTTCCTGAGCCAGTTCAAAGGACTGGGAACTCATACTGGAAACGGGCAGCAGAACTACGATCCTCCGGGTAGTCCAGTAACACAATAACGGTATACAAATTACCGTTATTGTGTTACTGGACTTGTTCATTATTATGTTATTTTATAATCAGTTATTCATTATTCATAAATGAGCTTAAGTGCCGCCAAATCCAGGCAAAACCGGAAATTGCGGAAAAGGTTTATATGATGTGACAAATAAAACAGAGGTGCCTGGAATTCAGCTTTTGAGGGAACAGGCACAGGAAACAAGTTCCACTATGAGAGCCAAAATATATTTAATAGTGCTACTACTGCTCGTCACTGATCAGCCGCTTCAAGCAGCCGAGCGATTGACGTGGGAGCAGTGCGCCAGTGAGGCGCGTCAGGCTCATCCCGACCTCTACAGCGCCCTGGCGGTTCTGCAGCAGGCTGAATCAGACAAACGCATCACCAAAGGCGCACAACTTCCGCAACTCAGTATCGGGGCAAGCTCACAGGAGAGCGGCAGCACGGCAAAGGCAAGCAGCGCCTCATCACGCTTCAGCTACTCCATTTCGGCAAGTCAACTGCTCTTTGACGGCCACAAAACTGCAAATCTGGTGTCGAGCAATGAAGAGTCGATCAAAGCTGCCCAGCAGAACTACAGCGCAATCTCTTCCGACGTCCGATTTTTTCTCCGCTCGGCATTCGCCGACCTGCTCAAAGCGCAGGATCTTGTCGCTCTTGTCCGAGAGATTGCTGCCCGGCGCAGCAACAACGAACGGCTGATCAATCTTCGTTACCAGGGAGGCCGTGAACATATCGGTTCGCTGCGCCAGGCCGAGGCCGATCTTGCTTCAGCAATGTTCGATGTATCACAGGCCGAGCGCGGCCTTCTGCTCGCCCAGGCAAAACTTGCCTCAGCAATCGGCCGTGACCAGCATACTCCGCTCAGCGTTGAGGGTGAGTTCAGGCCCAAAGAACTCTCTACGGTAAAGCCTGACATCGCTCTGCTTGTCAAACAACACCCGCTCTTTCAAGAGCTTGATGCACAAAGCAGGGCCGCACGCTATGCGCTCGATGCATCCCGAAGCGCATTTGCCCCCCAACTGTATCTCACCGCATCGGTCGGGCGCAGCGCCATTGACCAGCTCCCGGTCAATCCGGTGGACTGGAACGGTGGTGTCACGCTCTCCATACCCATCTATGAAGGGGGAACCGGTCGGGCACGAATATCGCGGGCTATGGCGGTGCTGAGTCAGGATAACGCCCGTGAAAAGAGCGGCTATCTGCAGCTCTACGACAGCCTCGAAGAGAGCTGGAAGGGCTTTCTGGATGCACGTCAGTTGGTTATGGTGCGTAAAAAGTTTCTTGATGCAGCCGTTGAGCGCTCGACCATTGCCAATGCGCAGTACTCAAACGGACTTTTGAGCTTCAACGAGTGGATTATTATCGAAAATAATCTTGTCAGTGGTAAAAAAGAGTATCTCAATGCCGAGGCAAATCTTTTGATTGCCGAGGCTCAATGGATTCATGCAAAAGGAGGCGGACTTGAAAGTCAGCAGGAGTAAAATTGTTATCACTATTGTTGTCGCCTCAATTATTCTTGGCGTGGCAGGTTTTTTTGTTTTCAAAAGTAGCAGAAGCACAGAAAAAAGCTTTGACAAGATTCGTCCAGGCAGGGGCACCATCAGCGTATCGGTATCGACCACCGGAGCAGTAGAACCGCAGAACCGGGTAAAAATACAGTCATCAGTCGGCGGCAGGGTTGAGGAGATTCTTGTTCAGGAGGGTGCCGTTGTAAACAAAGGAACGGTACTTGCCCTGCTCAGCTCCACCGAGCGAGCTGCGCTGCTTGATGCCGCGAAACTGCAGGGAAAGAGTGAGCAGAGTTACTGGAACAACGTCTACAAAAAGACAACTGTCATCGCGCCAATGGACGGTCAGGTCATTGTACGCAGCGTCGATCCCGGCCAGACTGTAACGATGAACGACTCACTTTTTGTTCTCTCCGACCATCTGATTGTCAAAGCTTACGTTGACGAAACTGATATCGGACGGGTTAAAACAGGCCAGAAAGCGGTAATCGGCCTTGATGCTTATCCAGATATCCGGGTGAACGGCGTTGTCGGCCATATCTTCTACGAGTCCCATCTGCAGAATAACGTGAACATCTACAACGTTGATGTGATTCCCGATCGCATCCCAGATGTCTTCCGCTCCGGCATGAGCGCCAATATCCGCATCATTGTACAGGAAAAGCGAAATGCACTGCTCCTGCCACTGAGGGCAGTACTGAGCAGACAAGGCCACACCGGCGTCCTTCAGAGAAGCGAAGAGATAGGAACTCGGCCTCATTTCACTCCGGTGAAAACCGGTCTGCAGGATGAAGGCAATGTCGAGATTGTTGAGGGGTTGACAGAAAGCTCCGTGGTGCTACTTCCTGATTCAACCTTTGTGCTGCCGAAAAACAGCGGAGGTACCAACCCCTTTTCTCCCCAGCGTAACCGAAGGAGAGAATGACAACGCCACTCCTTCAGTTGGTCGATGTGCATCGCACCTACCAGATCGGCGAGAGTTCCGTTCAGGCATTGCGCGGTGTTTCGGTGCAGATAGAGCGGGGTGACTTTGTGGCCATCATGGGTGCTTCCGGATCAGGAAAATCATCGCTTATGCAGATACTCGGTCTGCTCGACATGCCAGACAAGGGCGACTATCTGCTGCTCGGCCAGAATGTCAACACCTTGACGGAAGATGAACTGGCAGGCGTGCGCAACAATATCGCCGGATTTGTGTTTCAGCAGTTCCACCTGCTCAAGCGCATGAGCATTGTGGAGAACGTCCGGTTGCCGCACATCTACAGTGGCCTCAAAGGGGATTTCCGCCAGGAGGCAATTGAGCGGCTTCGACAGGTCGGCCTTGACAAACGAATGGACCACACGCCCAACCAGCTCTCCGGCGGAGAGCAGCAGCGTGTGGCGATAGCGAGAGCTTTGTTACGCGATCCGCTGATCATCTTTGCCGACGAACCGACCGGCAACCTCGATACGAAGAACTCGAGCGAGATCATGAAGATTTTCAAAGAGCTCCATGAAGCGGGAAAAACCATCGTCATGGTTACCCATGAAAATGACATCGCTGCCTACGCAGACCGGGTAATTACCATGAGGGACGGAGTTATTATATCCGATGAACGCCGAGCCGGAAGGGAGCCCGTTGCGCCGGCAACAGCCGACCAGAGGTTCGACGTGCATGGCGCAAAACATGTTTCGCTATGGCAGGACGGGCGCTTTATCGGCTTTATGACACAGGCTTTTCAGGCCATACTTGCCAACAAGCTCCGCTCGTTTCTCTCGGTGCTCGGCATTTTTGTCGGCGTCGCTTCGGTGATAGCCATGATGGCCCTCGGTGAGGGCGCCAAAGCCTCCATGCAAGAGCAACTCAAATCGATGGGCTCCAACATGCTCTCGATCAGGGGTGGATCAGCCAAAATCAGGGGCGCTGCACAGGGTGCCGGTGCTGTTGCCCGGTTCACCTTTACCGATGTGGACGACATAGCTACCCTCAAATCACTGGTAAAAAGCGCCAGCGGGGTAGTAAACGGTGCCGGACGGATTGTGTACGGCAACAAAAACTGGAGTTCGAGTCTCTCCGGTGTCGGCTATGAGTATGGTGACATGCGGGCGACAATCCCCACCGTCGGCCGGTGGTTTAAAGAGGAAGAGATCCTGAAACGCGACAAAGTGGCCATTATCGGCGTGACAGTCGTCAAGGAGCTCTTTGGAAACAGCAACCCTCTTGGCAAAACCATCAAGATCAACCGGATCAACTTTACCGTGATAGGAATTGCGCCGGCAAAAGGGTTTTCAGGATCGCAGGATGAAGATGATGTGGTGCTCATACCAGTAACGACGGCCATGTACAGAGTGCTCGGAAAGAATTTCCTCAGCGGCATCTTCGTAGAAGTATCGCAGCCAACGCTGATTGATCCCGCCAAGAGTGCGATCGACAAACAGATCCGTAAACGGCACAGGCTGAAATCGGATGATGATTCCTTCAATATCAGGGACATGACCGAGATACAAAAGATGCTAAGCAGCACCACTCAGACCATGAGCCTTCTGCTTGGCTCCATAGCCGCCATATCGCTGGTTGTGGGGGGGATCGGCATCATGAACATTATGCTTGTCTCCGTGACCGAACGGACACGGGAGATCGGGCTGCGCAAGGCTATCGGCGCAAGAAAAGACGATATCATGCTGCAGTTTCTGGTCGAATCGGTCGGACTCACCCTCAGTGGAGGTGTAATCGGGATCATAGCAGGTGTCGGCGTCTCGTTCTTGCTCGCATTTTTGGCTGATTGGGCGGTAAAAACATCAATTGTGTCGGTTGTGGTGGCAACAGTTTTCTCTGCCTTCATCGGCATATTTTTCGGTCTTTGGCCTGCCCGTAAAGCCGCTGATCTCAAGCCGCTTGAAGCTCTCCGCTACGAGTAGTTGAGCTGTTCATAGCAGTAAGGAGGAGGGGAAATATTGGAATAAATAAACCGGAGGGAAATATGTGGTGGTTCTACGCGTTACTATCAGCTCTTTTTGCCGCTTTTACAGCAATCCTTGCAAAGGTCGGTATTAAAGGGATAAACTCCGATCTTGCAACCGCCATACGAACACTGTTTATATTAGTGATTGCATGGGGTATTGTCTTTGCCCGAAAAGAGGTGGAGGGCATAAACCTGTTGTCGAAACAGAACTGGCTTTTTCTTGGCCTGTCGGGCGTTGCGACCGGTTTGTCGTGGATATTCTATTTCAAGGCTCTGCAGTTGGGCAATGTATCACAGGTTGCTCCTGTAGATAAAATGAGCGTAGCCATTGCCATTATACTGTCTGCAGTGCTTCTGCATGAAATACTCACATGGAACATTCTGATGGGAGCGCTGCTAATTATCTGCGGCTCGGTTCTGATTATTTTATAATTCAGGAGATTGATACGGCAGCATTCACTGTTTCGGAGAAAGGATTTTGATGAACCTCACTTGAGGTTATTATATTGAGGGCAAAGCAGATCGGAGAATAAATGGATAAGCCGAGATCAAGAGTTATATTTGAGGACAGACAACAGGACGCTTCACGAGTTTTCACACGATATGGCCCAAACTTCCATACATCGCGAACAACAGCATGAGAGCGATCAGGAGCTGGTTGCCAGGGCGATTGAAAATAAAGAGGCATTTGCCGCAATTGTTCGTCGTTATGAGGGACCTCTTTTAAGATATATTTTCCGTTTGGGATGTAAGGATTTATCTGCAGCAGAAGATCTTCTCCAGGAAATTTTTATCAAAACGTTTGTTCATCTCAATGATTACGACATTTCTCTCCAGTTTTCATCGTGGATATACAGAATAGCGCATAATGAAATCGTCAGTTATTTCCGAAAGGAAAAGAGTCGTCCAAGCGTATTAGTACAGGGGGATAGTAATTTTCTTTTTGAAAATATTACTGATGATGCGGGCTTGACCGAGCTGGAAGGCCAGCGGCATTCAGCATTTGAAATTCAGGCGGTTGTTGATCGGCTTGAGACAAAGTACCGTGAGGTCATTGTCCTGAAGTTTTTTGAAGAAAAAAGCTATGAAGAGATATCTGATATTTTACAGATTCCTCAAGGGACAGTCGCAACACTGATTAATCGGGCAAAGAAAAAAATAAAGTATACTTTAGAAAAGAGTAAGCAGTAAAGCCTAATGCAGAAGGACAGATCAAAATATATACTTGATGAAATTGAAAAAAGACATGCTGAGCTGATTCCTCGTTGGCGCTTTCTTGTCAAACGGCTTAGTTTTTGGCTGCTTGCCGCAATTTCGGTTTTAACCGGCGGCCTGGCAATGGCAACGGCTATTTATGTTTTTATTGATAACGATTTCATTGAGGATCATTATTATATCGACCGTTTTTTTATTGAACGTCCGCTTGTTGAGGAGGTCATATCCAGCATACCCTATGTTTGGCTGGCTGCTCTTGCGCTGTTTACCCTGGTTGCATTTTTCGGATTTCGGCACACCAAAAAAGGGTATCGTTATTCTGCACAAAAGGTTATTGCAGCATCTCTCTTTGCAAGTCTTTTGCTCAGCCTTTGCTTGAACACTGTTGATATTGGCGGGTATATCCATCGTTATCTTATAGAAAATGTTCATGTATACAATAATCTGATAAACGCCAATGAGCAGCGCTGGACTAATTCACAAAAAGGATTACTTGGCGGAAAGGTTATTCAAACTGATAAAGTTCAGCATTTGATTGTGTTGAGAGATTTTAGCAAAATTATCTGGCGTGTTGACATCAGTAAAGCCGAGGTGCGTCCAAAAACACAGATGACACCGGGCAGGTATCTGAAAATTACGGGCTTAAAAACTGGTCAGCGAACGTTTCAGGCGCTGTCAATACAGAGCTGGGAAAAGAAGTATCATAAACGTACGCCAGTGCAGCCGGCAAAGATTTTGCCGCCGAAGAGCACTCAAGGATCGGATATAAAATGATTTTAATCGGGTATCAACTATTGTCTTTACCCGGGAACGCCGAGCTCCAGCTCGGCACATTCCGAAAATCAGGAAAGTAACGCTCTATACTTTCTGCGATGAGAGGTGTTGCGCCAGTCCTCTCTTGAACGAATCTTCCCGCAGCCTTTCCGCTTTTTTCCCTTTGAGAGGTATCAATCGTCAGGGTTTTCAGGGCAGCAGCAAGTTCCATCACATCATGAATGATGACAGCGCCTCCTGCGTTAGCAAGTTCTTCCGCTTCGGGGGAGTTGTGACAGTGTGGGCCGAACAGTACCGGAATATTATACACGGCGGGTTCAAGCGTGTTATGCACATTAACGCCGAAACCTCCTCCCACAAAAGCTATTGACGCCAGTGAATAGAGTTCAGCAAGATAGCCGGTCTGGTCAATGACCAGGATCTCCCGTTCAGGATCGAATGTTTCATTCAGGCTTGATACCGGTGTATAGGCCAGAGAGCGGTTTTGAAGTTCCTGGTAGAGTCTGGACATATTTTCCGGGTTGACCTCATGCGGAACCAGTATCAGTGATGGTCGATTCTCAAGCTCCTGCCAGACTGGAATAAGCACCGTTTCATCCTGTTCCCATACACTTCCAGCAACCAATACCGTACGGTTTTTAAAAAGAGGATTGAGGTAATCAACCTTCGCACAGTTTCTGCTGCGCAGAAAGACCTGGTCAAACCTCGGGTCGCCTGCGGTTTCTGCCTGTTGGCAGTTGAATATTTCCCTAAAAGCAATGGTATCCTTTTCTGAAACCGTATAGATATGATCGAACAGGTTAAATATGCTTTTGTAAAAGCCTTTCAGGACGGGTTTGAAGTACTGGGCGTTCTCCTGGAGTACCGCTGCCGCAAGAAGAAGCGTTGCTCCGCTTTTTTTTGCTTCGTGAAGATGGTTTGGCCAGAAATCATAGCGCATGAGCAGCAACAGATCCGGCTTGATCAGTGCAACCAGCTTTTTTGCATTGGCGCGAGTGTCTGCAGGCAGGTAGAAGACCGCAGAAGCGTCAGGGAAGTTTTTTCGGGCGTTATATCCGGAATCGGAGAGGAATGAGACAAAAAGAGTGAGCTCCGGGTGCCTTGCTTTCAGTTCAGCAATGATCGGGCGGGCCTGTTCGAATTCTCCGACTGAGGCCGCATGGACCCATAATCTGAACGTGGTGGCGGGGAGCTTGTGAATTTTTTGTTGCAGCTCTTCGAACCCCTCTTTTCGTACATTGAAGAAAGTCTTGAGCTTGGGGTACAGAGGGCTGAAGAACCTTGCAATTCCAAGAAAAATTGGAAAAAGTATGGTATAGAATAAAAAAGCAGGACGGTTCATAATGACATTTTTCCTGGCTCACAAATGTTTAGATGACTTTAAAGCTAACAAAAAAGCTGAATGAATAACGGATGAGTTGTGCCGTTCAACTGTTTTACGGCTTATAAAATAAATTCGTCGTTTACAAAAAAAAATGGTATAATCCTGAAGTTTATAAAGCGTGGTAAATATGCTAAGAAAGGACGCCGAAAGATTTATAGTGATAAAAGTATAAATTTTAAGCGTTTGTGACGATTCGATGGCGCTTGGCTTTGTTTTAGGCTGCCCCGATGTTTTCGGTTGATGAGAACTCTTCTTCATTTTTTTCTTTCCTGCATTGCTGCCACTCCCGCCTCACACGAGGCTTTTTTTATCAATGATCCGGAAAGGAAGACAACAATGAAAGAACAGCAATTATTGCCGATGGATTTTAACGCCCTTCAGCTTGCCGAGCCCTTAATGAGAGCACTTCAAGAAGTTGGGTACGAAAACCCGACACCGATTCAGGCCCAGACCATCCCCCTTATTCTCGAAGGACGTGACGTTCTCGGGCAGGCTCAGACAGGCACAGGAAAAACCGCAGCCTTTGCCCTGCCGATTCTCTCCAATATTAATCTTGACCAGGCTGAACCACAGGCGCTTGTACTTGCCCCGACAAGGGAGCTTGCCATACAGGTTGCCGAGGCATTTCAGCGTTATGCCGAATACCTCAAGGGATTTCATGTAGTACCTATTTATGGTGGTCAGGATTACGGGATTCAGCTTCGCATGTTGAGACGCGGCGTGCATGTTGTTGTTGGTACGCCAGGTCGTGTTATGGATCATATGCGGCGCGGATCGCTTAATCTTTCTTCGTTGAAGTGTCTTGTGCTTGATGAGGCTGACGAAATGCTTCGCATGGGATTTATCGACGACGTCGAATGGATTCTTGAGCAGACACCAAAAGGTAGGCAGATAGCCCTGTTCTCGGCTACCATGCCTTCGGTGATCCGCCGTATTGCGCAAAAGTACCTGAATAATCCTGCTGAGGTTACCATACAGACCAAAACCACGACGGTTGATACGACTCGGCAGCGCTACTGGATTGTTGGTGGAAGCCACAAGATTGACATTCTGACAAGAATTCTCGAAGTTGAGCCGTTTGATGGAATGCTCATATTTGTGCGTACCAAAACCATGACCATTGAACTTGCAGAAAAGCTTCAGGCCAGAGGATATGGTGCAGCCGCTCTCAACGGAGATATGCCCCAGAGTCAGCGTGAACGTACCGTCGAGCAACTGAAGAGTGGAGTGTTGAGTATTGTCATTGCTACTGATGTTGCTGCACGGGGACTTGATGTTGATCGTATCAGCCATGTTATCAACTACGATATTCCTTCTGATACTGAATCCTATGTGCACCGTATTGGACGTACCGGACGTGCCGGACGTGCCGGTGATGCCATTCTATTTGTCTCTCCGAGAGAGAAAAACATGCTTTATTCCATTGAACGTGCCACGCATAGCCGTATTGAACTGATGGAACTGCCAACCACGGAAGTTATCAACAACAAAAGGATTGCAAAGTTCAATCAGCGCATCACTGACAAGATTGCCGCTGAAGATCTTGGATTTTTTACCAAGCTTATTGAGCAGTACTGTCACGAGCATGATGTTTCGGAACTTGAAGCTGCCGCAGCTCTTGCCTCAATGGTTCAGGGTGAAACACCGCTTCTTTTATCCAACAAGCCGGAGAAAACAAAGTTCCATGAAGAGAGAGAAGGGTCTGGCAGAGAGCGAGGGTCAGACAGGGATCGTGGACCAGTCAAAAGGCGAAGCAAGGGTGAGGCCTATGGTGAAGAAGGCAAAGAACGATATCGACTTGAGGTAGGCAGCGAGCATGGTGTCAAGGCTGGCAATATTCTCGGCGCAATCCTTAACGAGGTTGGTCTTGATCCTGAATCGGTCGGTCACATTTCAATCAACGATAGTTACAGCACAGTCGAATTGCCCCAGGGGATGCCTGATAATATTTTCCATGAGCTGAGAAAGGTGAGGGTCTGTGGCCGTCAGTTGAGGCTTAGCAAAATGGAAGAACAGGAGCGTGAGTCACCGTACGCACCAAAAAAGAGTTTTAAAAAACCTTATAAACCGGCAGCGGCAGGAAAAGAGGGCTCTTTCTTTACGGGTAACAAAAAGAAACGTAAAGGGTAGGTTCTCCAACAAATATATTATGTTGAATACTTCATTCAGGGAGCTTGTCCCAATTCTTCAAACAGCCATTGGCCCGATGATTCTCATCTCGGGCCTCGGTCTGCTGTTTCTTACTATGACCAACAGGCTTGGTCGTGTTATTGATCGTTCACGGTCGCTTCTTGATGATCTGGAATCTTATCCGGAATCTTATATCATCAAAATCAACCAGGAGGTAGCCATTCTCTGGAAACGGGCTCGCTATATCCGTACCTCGATTCTTCTGGCCTGCATGACCTGTATTGGTGCGAGCTGGCTGATTATCATGCTCTTTCTCAGCGCTCTTGTCAATCTTGATTTGCCGATGCTGTTGTCGGGGATTTTTATTTTCAGTATGCTTTGCCTGAGTTTTTCGCTGCTCTTTTTCTTTATTGATGTCAATATGACTCTTTCGGCCTTTAAAATCGAAATGGAGAGCCATGACAAGAAAAGACTCATTATTGAAACAAAGGGATATTATAAGTAAAGCCTGTTACCCTCTCGGGTGAAAGGTTTTATGGACCTCTTTGATAAATGAGCGATCGATATGCGTGTAGATCTGGGTGGTGCTAATTGAGCTGTGGCCGAGCATCTCCTGGACTGCGCGGAGATCGGCCCCTCCTTCGAGAAGATGGGTGGCGAAGGTATGGCGGAAGGTGTGTGGGCTGATATGTTTTTCTATACCAGCCATGACGGCATATTTTCGTACCATGGCAAAGAGCGCCATGCGTGTCAGTTTTATTCCCCGTGCATTGAGAAAGAGGTAGTCATCGGAGTTCGGCTGTGCCAGTGACATTCGAAGTTCGGTCTGGTACCGTTTGACCCACCCAATGGCGGAGTTGCCAACGGGCACAAGCCTTTCTTTCGAGCCCTTGCCGAAAATCCTTATAAAACCAGCTTCGAAGTAGAGGTTCTGCTGCTGAATATTGATAAGCTCACTTACTCTGACCCCGGTTGCGTAGAGGAGTTCAAGCATCGCTTTGTCTCGCAGAACATATTTGTTCGGAGGTATGAGAGCTTGTGGCGCATCAAGCAGTCGCATGGTTTCATCAATCGTCAGGACGTTCGGGAGGTATCGGGCCTGTTTTGGCTGATGGAGGTTTTCCGCCGGGTTAGCTTTGAGCGTTCGTTCGTTCAGTAGAAATTTATGGAACGAGCGGATCGCGGAAATGTTTCGGGCCATAGAGCTTGCTTCGAGGCCGATGGTGTAGAGTTCGGTAATGAACTCTTCAATATGAGAGGTCGTTATGGCCTCCAGCGGCCTTGAGTTCTGCTGCATGAAGAGCAGGTAGCGCTTGAGATCGTTGTTGTAAGACTCTCTGGTGTTTCCGGAAAAGTTTCGCTCGACAAGCATATAGCTCAGGAAGCTCTCAAGAGCTCGCTGGTAGTGGGTGTCCAGAGTGTTCATGCCATTTTATACAGTCGTTGGCAGAACCCGCCGTCAAAGCCCTGGTGCTCACCCGGCAGTGTGAGCATGGCGCCTTCGGCACCGGCGATAAACTCAGAGTGTCGCTGAAGAAATCCCTCAATCTGCAGATTGTTTTCTTCAGGTTCAATCGAGCAGGTAGCATAGAGCAGAACCCCCTCTTTATCAAGGAGCTCTGCCGCATGATCGAGGAGCTCCGCCTGCAGTGTCTGGAGCTCCAGAAGCATCCCGGGGCTTAGTTTCCAGCGCAGTTCTGCTCGTCTGCCAAGAACCCCGGTGCCCGAACAGGGAGCGTCAAGCAGGAGAGCTTTTGGTCGAATGTCAGGCACAAAGCTTCGGGCATCGGCAGCTACGGTTTTGATGATGGTAATACCGAGAGCAGCAGCATGAGCCTCCATTCGCAGCAGTTTTTTTTCATAGAGGTCAACGGAGATAATTTGGCCGCTGTTCTGCATCAGTTCCGCCATGAAGGTGGCCTTTCCTCCCGGCGCTGAGCACAAATCAACCACAACGCTTCCAGGAGCCGGATTCAGAAGCAGGCACGCAAGTCCTTGAGTCGGGTTCTGGACGGTGAGACGTCCATCGGTCACGGCTGGTTCAAAGCGCTTGAAATCTTTTGAAAGAAAGAAGTTTTCCATGCCGCACTCTTCGTGCTCGTCGGCAAATGCCGGGTCGGAAAAGAGCTGCTCCGGAGAAGTTTTCAGCCGGTTGATTCTGAATCCAAAAGAGGGAAACTGGTTGTTATAGATGAGGATGGACTCGGTTTTTTCTTTTCCGAAAGCCTCAATCCAGCGCTTAACCAGCCATTGTGGGTGCGAGTAGTGTATGGCGAGCCGTTCTTCAATTTTTTTATCCTTCAACCAAACGTCAAGGGTGACGCTCTCGGGAGTGATTTTTCTCAACACACCGTTGACTAATTTCGACAGACGTTCTCCCTTGTATTTTCTGGCGAGTTTTACGCATTCGTTGACGGCAGCCCAGTCGGGAACCTTGTTGAAGAAGAGAATCTGATAGACTCCAAGTCGAAGAATATTTTTCAGAACGGGGGCCGCTTTTTCAAAATTGTGGTGATAAAAATGGCTGATAATAAAATCAATCTGAAGTCGGTAGCGCAACACTCCGTTGACCAGTCCTGTGGAGAGCGCCCGGTCAATGCGGTTCAGTGTGGAGTGCTGCAAGAGCTTGTGCAGAATCTGGTCAGATCGCTCTTTTCCGGTTTCAAGTAACTGCAGGACACTCAAAGCCAGTTCTCGTGCTGTGGTCATGGGATAGAATTAAAAACTCATTTAAGTGCATTCGCTTCTTCAGGCTGTTTGTAAAATACTATTCCCTGTTGTAGATTAATCAGACTAAATGTTCTTTTCAAGATTTCAAGCTATCATCCAGAAAGGTGGAGGGACTGGCCCTGAGAAGCCTTGGCAACCGTCGTTACTCAATGATCGGTGCCAATTCCATCCCGGAATATTGCCCGGGAATGATGATGGTATGTATGCCTTTCTGCAGCTTCATACCTCTCTTCAGACATTTTCCTGTAACCCGTTATATCAGGGTTATTTTTGCACTCCGGGAGCGATAGCGCGACCCAAGGAGGATTTGAACAAGCTTTTGTTAAACTGTTATGAAGCGCATGAGAGCATATACGGAGATCATTTCTGAAAAAACGCACTATTTCGATTCGAAAGAACCCTTTACGACCGAGCTTGGCGGCTTGCTTCCCTCGGTGCGGGTAGCCTACAGGACATGGGGGACGTTGAATTCCAGGAAAGATAATGTGATCCTCATCTGTCAGGCTCTCACCGGTTCTGCTGATGCGGATGCCTGGTGGGAAGGGATGTTTTCCAGAGGAGGCGCATTTGATGAGAGCACCGATTTTATTATCTGCACGAATGTGCTTGGGAGCTGTTATGGCACCACTGGCCCGATTTCAATGAATCCACTGACTGGCAGCCATTATGGACCGGATTTCCCCTTGATCACCATCAGGGATATGGTGCACGTGCAGCGTCTTCTGCTTGCCGGTCTGGGTATTGAACGGGTAAAGCTTGTGGTGGGAGCCTCTCTTGGCGGGATGCAGGTGCTTGAGTGGGGATTTCTTTATCCTGACGTTGTTCAGGCGCTGATGCCGATGGGCGCTTCAGGGCGTCACTCTTCATGGTGTATCGGGCAGAGCGAGGCGCAGCGGCAGGCGATCTATGCCGATCGTGACTGGAACGATGGCTGGTACCAGGAGGGTTATCCTCCCGGAAAAGGTCTTGCGGCAGCAAGGATGATGGCCATGTGCACGTACCGCAGCTTTGAAAACTTTCAGTCACGCTTTGGCCGCGAAGTTCAGGAAGGAAGTACCTTTAAGGTCGAGAGCTATTTGCGCCACCAGGGACGGAAGCTGGTTGAGCGGTTTGATGCCAACACCTATATCACGCTCACCAAAGCAATGGACTTGCATGACCTCTCAAGAGGCAGGGGAGAGTACGAAGAGGTATTGCGCTCCTTCACGCTTCCGGTGGAGATTCTCTCTATCAATTCTGACATTCTCTATCCGAAAGAGGAGCAGGAAGAGCTTGCCCGACTCATTCCGAATTCAAGCATTCTCTACCTGGATGAGCCTTATGGGCATGACGCTTTCCTTATAGATGTCGAAACGGTCAGCGGTATGGTGCGGAATTTTCTTGATCGTCTTGAACCATGATTTTGGCTTGGGAACGCCGAGGCCTGGGAGCGCCGAGCTCCAGCTCGGCAGAAAAAGAGGATACGATGCCGAGCTGGAGCTTGGCGCTTCCAGGTTTTATATCTCCTCAAATCCGGTGTAGCGTTGCAACACCTCCGGCACCTTAATATGTCCCTCCGCTGTCTGGTAGTGTTCAAGAAGGGAGACCATGAGCCGTGAGGTTGCGAGGCCTGAACCGTTCAGGGTGTGCACAAACTCCGGTTTTGACTTGCTGTCGGGCTTGAAACGGATATTCGATCTTCTTGCCTGGTAATCCTCAAAGTTTGAGCAGCTTGATGCTTCAAGATATTTTTGTTCTGCCGGTGACCAGACCTCAATATCGTAACATTTCGTTGCGTTGGCGCTGATGTCCCCACTGCAGAGCAACAGTACCCTGTAGGGGATCTTCAGTGCTACAAGAATTGCTTCGGCATGGGAGCGAATCTCCTCAAGAGCCGCATAAGAGGTTTCAGGGCGGGTAAACTTCACCATTTCGACCTTGTTAAACTGGTGCACTCTGAGGAATCCCCTGGTATCTTTGCCATAACTTCCTGCTTCGCGACGAAAACAGGCTGAATAGGCGGCATAAGAGATTGGCAGACTTGCGGTATCAAGCATCTCTCCCCTGTGGAGGTTGGTGACCGGTACCTCAGCGGTCGGTAT
>CAISRC010000092.1 GCA_903887845.1 uncultured Chlorobiaceae bacterium | reverse complement strand
GCGCAGTCTCGCGACAGGGTCGCCTGGGCAAGCGCAATACCGGAATCGCGGAGAAGTTGCAGGAGATCATGCTGATTTTCCACACTATTCTGCTGAAGAATTTCCTGAATCTTTAGTTGTCGTGCATGTTTGTTCATTGCAAATGCATCCTTCAGGCCTTGATTTTTTTAGCCGCATTCAGCAACCGGTGAGTCAGGTGAAATTTCCTGTATTCTTCGTGGTTTAACAGTTTAACCAGAAGCGCTTTTTGGACATGAAGACGGTTTTCAGCCTCATCAAGAATAATAGATTGAGGCCCATCCATAACCTCCGCACTTATTTCCTGACCACGGTGTGCCGGCATACAATGCATGACCACAGCACCAGGTTTTGCCTCAGCAAGCAGAGTGCTGTTAATTTGAAATGGTTTGAAAATCCGGAGCCGTTCTGCGATCTCCTCCTCTTGTCCCATGCTGGTCCAGACATCGGTATAGAGGACATCAGCATTGGCAACCGCTTCTTTTGGGTCATGGATAATCTCAATCTTGCTGATCCCTTTTTCCCTTGCAGCATTGAGCAGCTCCTGGTTCGGCATGTACCCTTCAGGGCAGGCGAGCACGAAATGAAAGGATAGAAGGCCTGCAAGTTCAATCCATGAATTGGCAACATTATTGCCGTCGCCGACAAAAACAATCTTGATTCCTTCGTTCCAGAGCGATTTTTCGTAGAGAGTAAAAGCATCGGCCAGCACCTGGCAAGGGTGCGAGAGATTGGTCAGCGCATTAATGACAGGAATTGATGCATTTTCCGCAAGCCCTTCTATGACGGCATGGTCATGCAGGCGGGCGATTATGGCGTCGTTGTATCGGGAAAGAAGCCTGGCGATATCTTCCACCGATTCGCGAGACCCGAGACCTATTGATTGACCATCAAGATTTATGGTATATCCTCCAAGCTCATGAATACCAAGTTCAAAAGAGACTCGAGTTCTCAGTGATGGCTTGCTGAATATCATGGCAATGGTTTTGTCGCGCAGAGGGAAAAAGCCTGTTACTGAAGAACTCTCTTTTCTTTTTTTCTTGATAAAGAGAGAGTAATCAAATAATTCAATAATTTTGTTGGCATCAAGCGCTGAAAAGCCCAGAAAATCACGTTTAGCTGTAGCTTGTTTTGTTTGAACCTCTTCCATTCCGTTACCTGTTTAGGGATTTATCACTCTCCTGTTCTGCAAGAAACTGGGTACCTACCCCTTCATGCGTAAATATTTCAAGCAAGAGAGAATGTGTTGATTTTCCGTCTATAAGATGAATTTTTCCGACTCCGCCGTCAAGCGTCTTGAATGCCGAAAGAACCTTGGGAATCATACCGCCGGAAATAACACCCTGTTCAATAAAGTCAGCGGCTTCGGCTTTGCAGATGGTTTTCAGGATTCTTTCGCCAACATGAATACCTTCAACATCGCTGACGTAGATAAGTTTTTCAGCTTTCAGGGCAATCGCAATACTGCTGGCGGCATCATCAGCATTGATGTTATAAATGTTGCCCTTGTCGTCAAAGCCGATTGGAGCGATAACCGGAATGAGTCCAGCCTTGCAGAGAATATCAATATAGTCTGTGTTGATCTGCTCAACTTCTCCGACAAGACCAAGTATTTCAGCATTCGGATGGGGATGAGCTTTGACGGTATCGGCATCAAGGCCGCTAACTCCAACAGCTTTCCCGCCATGCTGGCTGATAAGTTGTACAATATCCTGGTTGACCTTTCCGGCAAGGGTCATCTGTATAACGGAGACCATCTCCTTGTCGGTTACCCGACGTCCTTGTAGAAACCGTGAGTTCAACCCGAGCTTTTCAGCCGTTTTTGTTATAGCATCACCTCCGCCATGCACAAGAACGATCCTGATGCCGACCTTCCGGAGAAGGGTTACGTTCTGGGCAAACATGTTTTTAAGACAGGCGTCCTTCATGGCAGCGCCGCCATATTTAATAACAAAAGTTTTGCCTTCAAACTGGCGAATATAGGGCAAGGCTTCAATAAGCACCTGTCCAATAGCTGCCTGAGGGGCTTTTCTTGCCGATTTCAGTTTACTGCATTCTATGTGTTCCATTGCGGGGAAATTGCTCAAATATAATAGTTAATAGAAGTATCAGCTTCTGTAGCTTCCGTTGATATCGACATACTCTTTGCTTAAGTCACAGCTCCATATTGTAGCCTCACCCATTCCATTGCCGAGGCGAAGGGTGATGGTATAGGAATCTTTTGCCATAATCTCTGACGCCGCCTCTTCAGAGAAGTCAGCAACAAGGCCTGGCTTAAGAATGGAAAGCTCATTGAAATAAAGCTCCAGCTCTTCCTGGTTAAAGATGGCACCTGAGCGACCTGCTGCGGCAATGATTCTGCCCCAGTTAGCATCCTCTCCATGAATGGCGGTTTTCACAAGGCTTGACTGGGCGATGGTTCTTGCGGCAAGCTCCGCATCACGGTCATCCGCAGCTCCTTTGACAATAATCCCTACAAGTTTTGTGGCGCCCTCACCGTCAATAACAATAAGCTTTGCAAGAAAAGTCATCAGCGATTCGAGCGCTTCACCAAAAAGAGTGTAATCGCTGCTTCCAGCCTTGATTTCAGGACCTGTGCCGCTGGCAAGGATAGCAACCATGTCGTTGGTGCTGGTATCGCCATCAACCGTAATGGCGTTGAAACTGTTACGGTTTGCCTTTTCAAGTGATTCATGAAGGAGAGCAGGCGCTATTGAGGCGTCGGTGGCAAGAAAAGCCAGCATGGTGGCCATATTCGGGCAAATCATGCCGGATCCCTTGGCGATGCCGCTCATACGGATGGAACCGCCCGAAAGCTGGAGCTCAAGGGTAAAAAATTTGGGAAAGGTGTCGGTGGTCATGATGGCACCGGCAGCATCAAGTACTGAGTCATGCTGCAGAGTGGCCGTTAGACAGGATATCCCGTCAAGAACCTTCTCCATGGGCAGAAGCTGGCCGATAACCCCGGTTGAAGCAACAAGCACCTCTTCAGGTTTAATCGAAAGTTCACGTGCAACCGCTTCGGCCATGGCGCGCGCATCATTCAGACCATTCTCGCCAGTAGCCGCATTTGCATTTCCACTATTGCAGACAATGGCGCGAGCCGAAGAGGGTGAATGTTGCAGATGTTCCCGCGAAAGGGTTATCGGAGCAGCACTGCAGCGGTTCAGGGTGAAGAGGGCGGCAGCGCTTGAAGGGCTGTCTGCAACAAGCAGCATCAGGTCTTTTCTGTCGCTGTATTTAATATTCGCAGAGACAGCACCTGCTGAAAAACCGACTGGCCAGAATTCTCGCCTACCGTCCGATGCTGCCGCCATTGGGATAACCGATGATGGCCAGTGTGTTGTGGCAGAAAGGTGATGGATGACCTTAAGCCCTTTGGAGAGGTTTTCCAATGCAGTGTAACGTGTTAAATGTTAGAAAATTATATCAGTCCCGTTTTTTCGTCAAGCGCGAGCATCAGATTCATGTTCTGTACCGCCTGTCCGGCAGCACCTTTCAGAAGGTTGTCGAGGGCTGTAACAATAAGCAGCGAACCGCTTCTGGTTACTCTGGCGATATGAATATCACAGAAATTGGTATAAACCACATGCTTGATTTCGGTCATCGTGTCGCGAACCCTGACAAAAGGAGCGTTCTTATAGAAGTTTCGGTAAAGTTCCATGATCTGTGCTTCCTCAACCGGAGTTTCGAGCTGAACATTGAGGATGCTGTAAATACCCCGCACCAGTGAACCAATCATTGGTGTAAAGGTAAAATCAAAGGAGGGGTTTGTGGCAGAAGTGCCGAGAGCCTGCATGATTTCAGGGATATGCTGATGGACGCCTACCTTGTATGCTCTTATATTTTCACTCATTTCTGAAAATGAAAGCTCGGTTTTGCTGCTGCGTCCCGCACCGGATATGCCGGATGTAGAGGTGCAATTGATGGTCCGAATCTTGATTGAACTTTTTGTGCCGAGAAAAAGCGGAGCAACCCCAAGAATTATACTGCTTGCATAACAGCCGGGATTACTGATTGCTTTTCCTCTGATAATCTCATCGTGAAAAAGTTCAGGCATCCCGTAGGTCATAACGGCTTCAGGTGCTTTTACCTGATTATAAAACTCTTTATGTTCGTCAGGATTTTTTAGTCTGAAATCACCGGAAAGGTCAATCACTATTTTTCCTGCCTGAACAAGGGAGGGAACAAGTTGCAGCGCCTCACCATGGGGCAGCGCTAGAAAATAGATATCGTTCTCTGTTTCGCCGCTGTATTGCCTGTAAAGCTTGTCGCAGCCAAGAGCGGGGTAGAGATCGGAAACATGATTGCCGACCTGCGAAAAGGCGTAAAGCTCCTGGAGCTCAACCTGAGGATGACGAAGCAGCAGGCGTGTCAGCTCAGCTCCGGAATAACCAGAAGCTCCGATAATTGATACTGAATATTTTTTCAAACTCTCTGATACTGGATGTGTCATCTCAAGAATATGCTTATGCAGAAATTTTCAGAAAAAAGGATATAATTGAATCAGAGTAAATGAGATGCGCAAAATATAAAATATCTCTGTTCCTTTCTTTGTTTATCCCGAATTATGGATATATATCCAGTAAGGCGGAAATATTAAGCTTTTTTACCGTAAACAGCAAAATACTTATGTCATTAAGGAAGAGCTTGAGTCAAAGAACACATCTCAAGGTTATCAATGCCTTGGTGGTGCTTTTTTTGGGCTTTTTTTTACTGAATTGCACCCGGCAGCAGGATGAAGAAACTGCCCGCAGCGGTCGAATGACTCTTGCTGTCGACAGGCAACTCTCTGATATTGCCAGGAGTCAGGCTGAACTGTTCAGTCGTTATTATCCACAAACTCGTATAACCGTTGTGCCTGTCAGTTCGAACAACACTCTTAAACTTCTTCTTGATCGAAGTGTCAGAGCAGCATTGATCGATAGCGAAACTGATATTGCTGAGGATTTATTTTTTGCACAACAGAAACTTCAACTTCGTCGTGAGCCTATTGCCCGTGACGCTATTGTTTGCGTTGTTAACTCAAGAAACCCTGCAAAAACAATCTCAATTGAAGACCTTGAGGTACTTTTTTCAGGCACCTCGAAAAAGGGAATAACCCCTCTTATTGAGGATGATTTCCGGCTTCATTCCCTTTTAGCTTTAAAACTTGGAAAAAAGAAGACAGATTTACGTGCCGGGGTATGTGGCGGCAACAAGGAATTGCTTATGCGCGTTTCGGCAGATAAAAATTCCTTGGCTCTTCTTTTTCGCTCATCCCTTCAAAGGACGCTTGATGAGATGGCTATTACATCAATAAAAGTGCCGTATCACACAAGAATTCTTCCACTTGCCAGAAAATCAGGCGACATCCAGTCATACTTGCCAACTCAGCGAAATATGTTTGAAGGCGGCTATCCTCTTGTTACGACTCTTTACTATGTATATTATCCCGGTGATGCGCTTGCAGCAGGGTTAGGAGCATGGCTTCGCAGTTCAGGGCAGAAAGTATTCGAAAGAAGTTATTTCGCTCCATACCGGCTTGTTGAAAGGACTATAATTCTAAAATAAATCTATGGATAGTACTCGTTATACGATAAAAAAAATCTCTCCTTTACAGGCAATTGTTTTTACCGGAACAATCAGTCTTCTCATTATTATTGCAGGTACCGCAGGCTTTTTTGTGACGCAGCATAACCTGCAAATACAGGTTGAGAAAAAGCAGGCATGTTATCTTGATCTTGTTGATTTCAGAGGAAAACTTATGGAGCTTGGGTTCTCCAAAATTGTGGAACCATCACCACCTGCAGCCGACAATTCTGAAGCACTGCATCTTATGTACAAAAAACTTCTTGTTCAGATGCAGAACGCAGGGCTGGAACATTTTGCATCAATACCAGCAGCAAATGAGAATTGGCAGGCACAGCTTGCAGGAAAAAATCTTGAGCTTTTCAAACTTGAACTGGATAAAAATATTGAAAAAGCTAAAATTGCTTCAAAAGATGCCGCAGTTAAACTGGTTGTTATTAACGAGTTTTTCCTTTTTTTTATTCTTGCAGTACTTCTGACACTGAGTATCACGGCCGGATGGTTGCTCCACAACAATTATAGGCAGACACTAATTCCCCTTGCTCAGCTTGTCGGACAACTGAAACTGCTTAACAGAAATATACCTGAGAGTATTCATGATACTGCCGAGGAGATGAAAAAGGAGCTGACCGAAACAGAGCACTCCAGTGATATTACCCAGATTACTACATCAATCATGAGCTTTTGCGGTGATATTGAGGCAAAAAACAAAAAGCTTGATGAAATTTATATTCGGGACGAAAAGACAAATCTTTATAATTATCGCCATTTCAAGGAACACCTCATTATTGATGTCGAACGAGCAAAGCGTCTTTCCGACAGAGTCTCACTTGCCATGATCGATATTGATCACTTCAAGCTTTACAATGACACTAACGGGCATATTTCCGGAGATAAGGCACTTAAAATTCTGGCAAATATCATCAGCAGTCAATGCAGGGCTTATGATGTGCCCTCACGCTTCGGTGGAGATGAGTTCGCTCTTCTTTTTCCAAAAACAGGAACAGCAACAGCACGCGACATTGCAGAGCGTCTGCGCAAGATTATAAGTGATGAACCTTTTCTGCATGAGGAGGGTCAACCTGTCGGAGAGTTTACTGTGAGTATCGGTATAGCTACATTCCCCGACGATGCGCATGACTGGGCCACCCTTATCAGCAATGCCGACAGAGCACTCTACAAAGCTAAAGCAGAAGGAAGAAATAAAGTTGTGGTTTTTGCGTCAATGGAAGAAATGCAAAGTACCCAGGGATGAAACCCGAGTTTTACATTGCAAGGCGTTTTGCATTCAAACGGCGTTCGACATCAAAACCAACCTTTATTGTTTTTGTTGCTGTAGCAGGTATTGCGGTCGGAACTGCTGCTTTGATTCTGACACTTTCCATTGTTAACGGATTTGCCCGGAGTGTGGAAAACAAGCTGATCAGTTTCAGCGCTCACCTGCAGATTCGTTATCCCGACGAACAACTTTTTCAGGAACGTCGTACTGATCTTGCGAAGGTAGTAAGCCATGCAAATATTGCAAGCGCATCACCCTTTCTGGAAAAAAGTTTTGTGCTCCGAAGCTTCAACAATGGAGTTGGTGACACCTGGCTTAGTAAACCTGTTCGTATCAAGGGTGTTAACGAAGAATCCCGAAAAGCATTTCTAAAAAAATTTCTCCGGGCAGGAAATCCTGTACCAGTTAATTCTGGCGGGGGAATCACACTCTATGCCGGACAAACATTGGCAGAAAACCTCAATCTTAAGGTTGGTAAAAAAGTAATGCTGGTCAGTCTTGGAGGGGAGCAATATGGCACAAAACTTATTGCTGGCCAGAATAATATTGTTGACCTGCTCTCTCACCTTGATCTTGAAATTGGTGTCATTCAGGGGATCTACGATACGGGACTCCAGGAGGGATTCGATGATTTTGTTGTGATCGCCGATCTACAAGAGCTTCAACAGCGATTTAATCCTATGATGATCAGTGGGTATGATGCCAACGTGCACAAACTTGATCAACTTCAGGAAACCGTGAAAGAGGTAACCAATGCCCTTGGAATTCCATATTATGGCTATACGGTGTTTGATCGGTATGCGAATCTCTTTGAATGGCTGAAGCTCCAGAAAAACATCACACCGCTGTTGATTGTAACTATCACCATTGTAGCCGTCTTTAACATCATATCGACTCTTCTGGTGCTGATCATCGAAAAGACCCGTGAAATCGGCATGCTCAGCGCACTCGGTCTTGAACCAGGAAAACTCAGTTCGATTTTTATGGCACAGGCATTTCTCATATCGCTTTCAGGGATTGCTGTTGGCAATATCATGGCGATTTCTCTCTCCCTGTTCGAAATGCGATATCATCTCATCACCCTGCCGGAAAAAAGCTATTTCATCACATACGTTCCACTCTTGATTAATCCGATGGATTATTTGCTGGTTTCTCTGGCCGTTATGGCACTTACGTTGTTGTTTGCATTTATTCCGGCTCGCATTGCCGCCTCACTGAAACCTGGAACCGCCCTGGGGACTTAAATCAATGTTATTGCTGCTTGTATGAAACCTGGTTTTTGGATTGCTCAACGCTTCAGTTTTGCCCGCAAACGCTTCAGGATTATCAATATAATTTCGGCCATAAGTCTTGCAGGAATCATTATTGGTGTCAGCACTCTCCTTGTGGTCATGAGTGTTTTAAACGGCTTTCAAAAACTTGCTCGTGATCTTTTTATCACTATAGACAGCCCGGTTCAGCTTGTACCACTTGACGGTCGAACAATCAAAGTCTCAGATAGCCTTCTGCAAGCTTTAAGAGCACTGGAAGGAGTTGAATCTGCAGAACCATTCGCTGAAGGGGAGGCTATGATGACCAGCCAGGATAAAAGCGAACTGGTGGTCGTTAAAGGACTCAGTGATGCGGCTCACCGTCGGCTTATGCGTCAGACTCGGGCAACACAACCTTTTTTTATGCCGGAAACCATTGCCGTTGGAGAACTTTTAGCTTACCGAACAAACCTTTTTCCCTTCAAGTCAGTGAGGATTTTCAGTCCGGAACTGATCTCTTTAGGCCTGGAATCATTAACACAACCTTATCTTATAACGTCACTTCGTATCCCTGAAACAACAATTTCATCACTCTTCTCTTTGCAGAAAGTCTTTGATGACCGATATGTACTTACTTCAGAACGGTTTGCACAGAATATTCTGCTGCTTGGCAAGGGAGAGTATTCTGGCATTGATATCAGGGGAAAGGAAGGCGAATCCGGCGACATTGTCACAAGCCATCTTAGAGAATGGCTCGCAAGAAGTTCTTTGAAAACAACCTGCAAGGTGCGGACTCTCGAAGAAAAATACAGCAATATTTTTGCTATGATGAAACTTGAAAAATGGATAAGTTTCAGCATCCTGATGCTTATCATTCTTGTGGCGGCCCTCAGTCTGACCGGTGCCCTTGCCATGACCGCTATCGACAAACAGCGAGAGCTCTTTTACCTTCGCTGTCTTGGCCTGGAAAAACCTCAGTTCATGTCCATCTTCATCATCCAGGGAGGAATAACTGGAGTTGCCGGTACTGCAGCAGGAACAATCATCGCCTGGAGTCTCTGCAAGCTTCAGGAACTCTACGGCTTTGTTGAACTCCCTTCAAGAAGCGCCTTTATTGTTCACTCCTATCCAGTCAGCATGCAAGCTGGTGATTTTATTGTCGTCGGAATCACAGCTATTCTGCTTTGTTTCGTCGTCAGCCTCTATCCTGCACGAAAGGCGGCATTGATTGCTGCAAGCCGCTCTCTTGATCTGAAGACGAACTGAAGAGAGAGCTTCGCTAAACAGTTGTTCAGTCAAGAAGCTTTCTGAAAACAACCATCTCTGACTCGCTGAACCCTTTTGAAGAGTAGAAGTTTTGTGCAATTCCATTATCCTTGTCAGTCAGCAGTGTTATTCGCCCGAACCCTTCGTGGCATGCGAAATCAACGGCATGGTCAATCAATCTTGAGCCAAGGCCTTTGCTGCGCCATGCTGGCGCTACAATCATGTCCTCAAGCAGAGCGACTTTTCTGCCAAGAAAAGTGCTCACCGTAAAAAGCAGCATTACCATGCCCTGGATGACCCCGTCAACTTCGGCAACAAATATTTGCCCAAGTTCCGGATTGTTGATAATCATCGAGAGTCCTCTCGACTGCAGTTCAGCATCAGGGGTAAACTCATGCTCCTGGCTGAAAAGAAGTCCAAGAAGCTCGGCGCATTTCGCTACGTCATTTTCCACGGCAGCTCTTATCACGGGCATTTTTTATAATCAATTATGAATATTAATCTTTCAATTCGGCCTGCACAATATCGTAAGGCCATGATAAACAACCATATATTTTAACTTCTTCAAGGATAAAATCATATTATTTCAAGGAGCAAAGTTTCAATACAGAAATTTGGGGCAGGCTCCACTTTTCTGCTTGTACTTCCCGGGGTATTGCTCTATACTGGGACTCTGTTTTTTCGGAATATCCTGAATTGTCAGACAAACACATAAACAATCAATCCAAAACATGGACGCATTCTGGCTTTCCCTTGTCATGATTTTTCTGGCTGAACTTGGCGACAAAACACAACTTGTGGCGCTGACTCTTTCTACCTGTTACAACACCGGAGTAGTCTTATGGGGAATTTTCTGGGCAACCCTTGCCATTCACGTTTTTTCAGCCGGTATTGGCTGGTTTATCGGCGACAAGCTTCCGACTGAATGGATCAAATTTGTAGCGGGTATTGCCTTTATTGCCTTCGGTTTCTGGACGCTACGCGGTGATACTCTGGATGAGGACGAGGAAAGCTGTAAAACCGGTATTCACCCCTTCTGGCTTGTTTTTTCAACGTTTTTCATGGCCGAGCTTGGCGACAAAACCATGCTCTCAACCATTACTCTGGCATCAACCCATCCGTTTCTGCCGGTCTGGCTGGGCTCAACCATCGGAATGGTTATTTCCGATGGTCTTGCCATTGTTGTCGGAAAAATGCTGGGAGCGAAGCTGCCCGAAAACATTATCAAAATAGGGGCCGCTGTAATTTTTTTCCTTTTTGGTATCTTCAGTATGTATGAAGGCGGGGTGCATTTTGCGCTTTACCTCTGGGGGATTGCAGCTGCATTTATTGCTCTAACGGGTTATATCTTTCTCCGTAAAAAAAAGATATGACAACAAAGAGATGATATGCACAGCATGGGTTGTCCGGGCCTAAACCCTTGCTGTGCGTGCTGCATTATTCTTTGTTGCAAAAAAGACTCCAATACCGGCAATCATCATAAGAAAACAAAGTACTTGTCCCATAGAAAAGTTCAGCAGTACAAACCCAAGCTGGGCATCAGGTTCACGAAAATATTCGATAAAAAAGCGGACAAAACCGTATCCGAAAAGATAGGCGGCCGAGAGAAATCCAGGGAAAATGGATTTTTTTCGAAGAATCCAGAGAACGAGAAAAAGCACGATACCTTCGAAAAAGGCTTCATAAAGCTGTGAAGGATGTCGGAGTTCGTATGTTGGAGCGAGCGGGAAATACATACCGATGGCGGCATCGGTCACTCGTCCATAGAGTTCACCGTTAATGAAATTGCCAAGACGACCGAAAAAATAGCCAAGAGGAATTGATGGAATAAACAGGTCAAACGTCTCAAAAAAGCCTCTTTTCTGAGAACGGGTAAACAGCAGCAGAGCAATAACGACTCCGATTACTCCGCCATGATAGGACATGCCGGAAATACCGGAAAAGTGACATCCTCCGGGAGATGAGCTCCAAGGAGTGATGCTGCCGAGCGGATCATTGAGAAATGAGCTCATTCCGTAAAAAAGGATATAACCAAGACGTCCGCCCAGGACAACACCCACCATTGACCATGTCAGAGCATCACCGACAAAGGAGCGTTCAAAAGAGAGCTTTTCAGTGTTGAGGCGATAACGCGTTAACAGATAAACGACCGCAAAAGCTACAATATACATCATGCCATACCAGCGAAGAGCGAATGAACCAACCGAAAAAATCACGGGATTCATTTGTGAGGGCAAATTGTGCCACCAAAGCAAAAAATCATTCATAAACGTGTTTTTTTTATAATGGAACGATTGGATTATATAGAAATGTAGTTAAATTAAATTCGTACACTTTTCTGTGTTTCTACCCATTAACATACAAATACCGATAGTATGGCTAAGATACTTGAAGGGCCAGCCATGAAACTATTCAACAAATGGGGCATTCCCGTGCCAAATTATGTTGTTATCATGGATCCCGACCGCCTTGCGCAACTTGGGGAAGCTAATAAATGGTTGAGAGAATCAAAACTTGTTGTTAAGGCTCATGAAGCGATCGGGGGGCGTTTTAAGCTCGGACTGGTCAAACTTGGACTTAACCTCGATGAGGCTTTTGCGGCAGCAAAAGAGATGATCGGACGAGAGATTGGCACATCGGTCGTTCGTCAGGTTATTGTTGCAGAGATGCTTGACCATGACGAGGAGTATTATTTATCCATTGCCGGTAACCGTGACGGAAGCGAACTTCTCCTTTCCAATAAAGGCGGTGTGGATATTGAAGACAACTGGGATTCTGTAAAAAGGCTTTTTATTCCTCTTGATGAAACGCCGACGATTGAGCGTATCACTGAATCTGCTCTTGAGGCTGGTTTTACCGGTGAAATCGCTGAACGTGTCGCTAAAATTGCTTCACGCCTTATTCTCTGTTTTGACAATGAAGATGCTCAATCCATTGAAATCAATCCGCTTGTCATACGCAAGAGTGATATGCGTTTTGCAGCCCTTGATGCTGTCATGAATGTCGACTGGGATGCGCGTTTCCGTCATGCCGACTGGGACTTCAAACCTGTTTCAGAAATCGGAAGACCATTTACTGAGGCAGAACAGCAGATCATGGATATTGATGCGCGCATCAAGGGATCGGTAAAGTTGGTTGAGGTGCCGGGCGGAGACATTGCGCTGCTTACCGCAGGGGGAGGAGCATCAGTCTTTTATTCAGACGCTGTTGTGGCCAGGGGCGGTTCTATTGCCAATTATGCAGAGTATTCTGGTGATCCCCCGGACTGGGCTGTCGAGGCTCTGACCGAGACGATTTGCAGACTGCCAAATATCAAACATATTATTGTCGGCGGTGCCATTGCCAATTTTACGGATGTCAAGGCTACCTTCAACGGGATTATCAATGGATTCCGGGAAAGCAAATCAAAAGGATACCTTGAAAATGTGAAAATTTGGGTGAGACGCGGTGGTCCGAATGAAAATCAGGGACTTGCCGCAATGAAAAAGCTGCAGGAAGAGGGATTCGATATCCATGTTTATGATCGCAGCATGCCGATGACCGATATTGTCGACCTTGCCTTGAATTCATAAGGTTGATCCTTATCGCAGTTTAACCCCACAAAGAGAAATTTTTAACATATTAAACCGTAAAGAATCGTGAGTATATTAGCAAATAAGGATACACGAGCGGTCATCATTGGCGGTGTTGCCGGGTTGAATGCTGCAAAGCGCATGGCCCAGTTCGACTTTCTGGTCAATCGGCCTCTGACAGTACAGGCATTTGTTTACCCTCCTGAAGAAGGCCAGCAGAAGGAGATTTACCGTGGTGGTGAGCTGAATAATGTTACCGTCTATGGTTCTCTCGAAAATGCTCTTGCAGAAAACCCTCAGATCAATACCGCCCTTATCTATATCGGTGCCTCCCGGGCATACCAGTCAGCCAAAGAAGCTCTTGATGTGAAGGGAATCAAGCTGGTGACCATGATTACAGAAGGTGTTCCGGAAAAGGATGCCAAAGCGCTGCGCAAATATGCGCTTGAGCAGGGCAAAATATTCAATGGCCCCTCTTCAATCGGCATTATGACTGCAGGGGAGTGCCGCCTCGGGGTTATTGGCGGAGAATTCAAAAATCTGAAACTTTGTAATCTCTACCGACCAGGCTCCTTTGGTGTCATTACCAAATCGGGAGGACTCTCCAACGAAGCGATGTGGCTTTGCGCCCAGAACGGAGATGGTATTACCTCAGCCGTTGCCATCGGTGGAGATGCTTATCCCGGTACTGATTTTGTCACCTATCTCCAGATGTTTGAAAACGATCCCGAAACCAAGGCTGTTGTTGTCATCGGTGAAGTTGGCGGAACACTTGAGGAAGAGGCCGCAGAGTGGTACGGCCGGGAAAAACGGCGGATCAAGCTGATCGCCTCAATCGGCGGGACCTGTCAGGATGTGTTGCCGCAGGGCATGAAATTCGGACATGCCGGCGCAAAAGAGGGCAAAAAAGGGCTTGGATCGGCACGCTCGAAAATAAACGCCCTTCGTGAAGCAGGGGCCCTTGTTCCTGACACTTTCGGTGGTCTGAGCAAGGCTATCAAGCAGGTCTACCTGGAACTGCAGGCAAGTGGCGTTATTAAACCGGAACCGGAGCTCGACGAAAAATTGCTGCCAGTACTTCCTCCAAGTGTTCAGGAAGTTATGAAACAGGGTGAAGTTATCGTTGAACCACTGATTCGTACCACCATTTCCGATGATCGCGGCGAAGAACCCCGTTATGTTGGCTATGCAGCATCTGAACTCTGTGAGAAAGGATACGGTATTGAAGACGTTATTGGACTTCTGTGGAACAAGAAACTTCCATCAAAAGCAGAATCTGAAATCATCAAACGCATTATCATGATTTCAGCCGATCACGGACCGGCAGTTTCCGGAGCATTTGGCTCCATTATTGCTGCATGTGCTGGCATCGACTTGCCTCAGGCCGTTTCAGCAGGTATGACGATGATAGGTCCACGATTTGGCGGTGCGGTGACCAATGCAGGCAAGTATTTCAAGTACGGCGTAAAAGAGTACCCGAATGACATCCCCGGATTTCTTAACTGGATGAAAGAGAATGTTGGTCCGGTGCCTGGAATTGGACACAGGGTGAAGAGCCTTAAAAATCCTGATAAACGGGTTAAGTATCTGGTTGAATATGTTACAAACCAGACGACACTGCATACCCCCTGTCTCAACTATGCGCTTGAAGTTGAAAAGGTCACAACGGCGAAAAAGGACAACCTTATTCTGAATGTTGATGGCACAATCGGCTGTATTCTTGTGGATCTTGATTTCCCGGAATACTCACTGAACGGCTTCTTCGTGCTGGCAAGGACAATCGGTATGATTGGTCACTGGATCGATCAGAACAACCAGAACGCTCGTCTGATCAGGCTTTACGACTACCTGATCAATTATGCGGTGAAGGAAGAACGCGAAGTGCCTGAAAAAAAATAATCAGTACAATCCGGCACAAACGAACATCATCCATACGAATAACAAAAGGCGGAAACTTCAATTTCCGCCTTTTGTTATTTCATCGCATAAAAAAGCCAATACATAAAAAAACAGTTAATAATGCTATAAGATATTTTATCTTTGTAAGATAAAGGCATTTTCAGAATCAACAACGACTCAATAAGAATAAATTCATTTTCAGAATTACCGGTTCCGAGCATTTTTTGTTTGACAACTATAATTAATTACGTTAAACTAAGAATAGAAATTGGTCAATGGTTGACTGATCGCTATTCAAGTAATTTGTGCCTTGGTTACTTGCCGGTATCTCTATCTATCAATGCACATGTACTCTGAGACTAAACAATGAATATTTACATCGGTAATCTTGCTTATACTGTTTCTGAAGATGATCTTCGCGATGCTTTCTCCGAATTTGGAGAGGTTGCAAGCGCAAGTATCATTAATGACAAATTTTCAGGTCGCTCCAAAGGGTTTGGATTTGTTGAAATGCCAAAGGACAGTGAGGCTCGTGAAGCTATCGAATCAATGAATGGCAAAGATTTGAATGGCAGAACAGTAACAGTAAACGAAGCAAAACCCCGCGAAGAAAGAGCACCAAGAAGAGATCGCTACTAAGCTTTTTCAGTTATTATTGCTAAAACCCGGACAGAATGAAAGTTTTGTCCGGGTTTTCTAATTTTGAGCCCTTTACTTTACATAATATATATTATACAACAAATGAGGGCGTGAACCAGAGAGTCTTTCTGTGGGAGCTCCACCAGATAACTCTTCTGATCCGAAAAAAAGTTTATTCAACATCAGTTTTAAGACTTTCGCTCACCGCCTGCTTGAACTCTCGCGAAATTTTAAAGGAGGGGACGTTTTTTGGATCAACGGTGACCTTCTCTCCTGTCCTCGGGTTTCTTGCCTGTCGCAGATTCTTGTGCCTGATATTGAATGAACCAAACCCTCTGATCTCAATTCTTTTTCCGGCCTTCAGAGAGTCTATAATGCTTTCAAACAAACAGTTAACCACCGATTCCGTTTCATTTTTTGTCAAGCCGGTTTTGTGGGCAATAGCATTGACCAGATCAACTTTTGTGGTTGTGGTTCCCATGGCAATATCAAGCTTTAAATGTTATGAAGGGATGGTGAGAACTATTTAATTTACAATTCTTTAGGAGTATTCGAGCGTATAAAACCACTTTCCATGCTGAAATTGCAAGTCTGTTTCGTAAACGAACAAGAAACTAACCCTGAATATTGAACCTTTGATACAGTGTTACGTGCCAAGGGTTTTACACTGTTCAAAAAAATCACGCAAACGGTGCGTGCCATAAAGCGGGGCGACAAAGTCTACTCTGCTGAGCGTCGTCGCAAAAAGTGCTACATCGTGCACATCGCGATTGAAGAGACCAACTGCAGCAACCAACCCGTCAGCCGCCCAGAGTGGCAATGGAAAAACAATCGGCTTCGTTTGGGCAAGCTCAATCGCAAGATCAACCATTTCAAGGTAGGTAAACACCTCAGGCCCACCGACTTCAACCTCTTTTGCTGTTCCATCAACTGCATCAACACAAACTTTGGCAAGGTCCGCTCCATGAATAGGATTCGAGCGTTGGTAACCATCTCCAACCATCAGCATGAACCCACGGCGTGCCCTGGCGACAAACTGTCCTATCTCTGAATAATAGCCTGTCGGACGGATAATGGCGGACTCAATCTTCGCAGCTTTCAGCTCCCTGACAAATTTCTCATGAGCCTGAACGTTAGGGATATTCATCATCCGATGCGCATCGAAAACTGATACATAAACAAATTTTTTGACGTTGGCCTTCAGAGCCACATCAAGGAGATTCATGTTTGCCTGATAATCCACCTCAAAAATGGTATGCACAAAATCGGGCTTGATCATGCCAAGCGATGAAAAGACCACATCGATGCCATCACATGCAGCAGCAATGGTTTCGGGTTTTGTGGCATCACCAACAACAACCTCATCAACAAGATTCTCAATAGCCGGAGCAAAATAAGGGCCTGGCAGCCTGACTTTATCAGGGTTCCGCACCAGAGCGCGCACCCAATAACCTCGATTTTTGAACTCCTGCACTGCATAGCGGCCGAGGTAGCCGGTAGAACCGGCCACAAGTACTTTCTTCATTGTCTGGCTGATATTAGGATTTAACAGAAATTGTTTACGGACAAGTAACCCTCTGTAATCAATACATTTCTATGTCAATATAGGTATTGTTCTCCAATGTTTTAAAATAAGGCTTTACCAAAAAATCCGGGGTATTCCAATCAGTATTCTGAACAACATTTTTGCAAGAGGCTCGTACCGCAAGCGAGTGTTGCGAGTTGTTATCGATCGTATTTTAGGTACCAGGATTGACGCCACCTTTTCAGTTTTTTCTGCTATAACCTCTAAAAACCTGTGAGTCTTTTCTGTTGTATCTCGAAGCAGCAACTCTGTCAGAACAAGCCCGGGACTCAGCTCATGGACACCAATACTCTTTACTCCTGCCGATTTCAACTCCCGGGAGAGAAAATGGGTCAATTCAGCGACTCCCCTTTTTGACGCCTTGTGTGGTACTGCCGAACGTGACAAGGCGGCCCCT